>DASQJV010000057.1:0-6406 GCA_035630855.1 Allosphingosinicella sp.
CAGGACGGTCAATTGGAGCAATCCCTGCAACAAGCAATCGGGTAGCTGTTGATTTTCGAAAGAATGACCCTCGTCGGAGCGGCAATCGCCGGCGACGCCGAGGACGAAAGGAAGGATCGGATCATGAATCGCATCGTCACGGCCGCGGCGGCCACGATCATCGCCGTTGGGATCGTACCGGCGGCTCAAGCCGCTCCCCGCCATTCGTCGGACGCGCCCGAGCAGCCGAGCGACCCGAACGAGAAGATCGTCTGCAAGTCCTTCACCCGGATCGGCACCCTGGCCGGCCGCTACCGGACCTGCAAGACCAAGGCGGAATGGGAACGCGAGCGGATCAACCGCCGGCAGGTCAACGTGACCGATTCCTGCGGCACCCGCTACAACGGCCCCTCCGGCAGCCCCGCGCCCGGCTCGCCCGCGACCTACGACTGCTAGCCTCCGGCGCGGAGGCGCCGGCCGTTTGTCGATCCGGTCCGACCTGGCTATTGACCGGCCATGGACGAAGCAGAGATCCAGCGCGCCCTGGCGGCCGCCCGGGACGCGCGCCGAGGCAACCGGCTGGGCGAGGCGGCCGTCCTTCTCCAGGACCTGATCGGGCGCGCCGGCGAGCATCCGGTCGCTCTCAACATGCTCGGCCTGACCATCCTCGCCCAGGGCGACCGCGGCGAGGCCGCGGCCCTGTTCGGCCGTGCCATCGCCGCCGATCCCGATTCGCCCGAGCTGTGGATGAACCTCGCCCGGGCCCATCGCGAGCGCGGCGACGATGCGGCCGAGCGAGAGGCGCTGGAGGGGGCTCTGGCGATCGACCAGCGCCACTTCATGGCCCTCGTCCGGCTGGCTGAGCTGTTCGAGCGCGCCGGCGACGAGGCCGCCGCCGCTCAGCGCTGGGCCGGAGTGATCGCGATCGCGGCCTTGATGGACGAGCGGCCGGAGGCCCTGGAGGCGATGCTCGAGCACGCCCGCGGCTTCGTCGAGCGCCAGCGGGCCGGCTTCGCGGCCGCGATCGATTCCGGACTGGCGGATGCGCGGGGAGGGCTCGATCCCGCCCGGCGGCGGCGGTTCGACGCCTGCATCGACCATGCTCTCGGCCGCCGCCAGATCTACGCCAACCAGTGCGCGGGGATGCATTTCCCCTTCCTGCCCGCCGACGAGTTTTTCGACCGCGCCCATTTCCCCTGGCTCGAGCGGATCGAGGCGAAGACGGACGTCATCCGGGCCGAGCTCGAAGCGATGCTCGCCGAGGAAGGGGCGCCGGTCCGTCCCTATGTCGCGATGGAGCCCGGCACCCCGGCCAACAAATGGTCGCCGCTCGATCACAAGCTCGACTGGGGCGCCATCCACCTGTGGAAGGACGGCCGGCGCGACGAATCGGTCTGCGCGCGCGTCCCGCAAACCGCCGCCGCGGTCGAGGCGCTGCCTTTGTCGGACCTGCCGGGGCGGACGCCGACCGTTTTCTTTTCGCTTCTTCAGCCGGGCACCCACCTGCCGGCCCACAGCGGGGTCAGCAACGTCAGGACCATCGTCCACCTGCCGCTCATCGTCCCGCCCGGCTGCGCCTTCCGGGTCGGCGGCGAGACACGGGAGTGGGAGGTCGGCCGCGCCTGGGCCTTCGACGACACGATCGAGCACGAGGCCTGGAACCGTTCCGACCGGGTGCGGGCGATCCTCATCTTCGACGTCTGGAATCCCTACATTACCGACGGCGAGCGCGACCTCCTGCGCCGCTTCTACGAAGTCGCCGCCGCCGCGGGCGGGTCGGGCGAGGCCGGGATCGACGTCAGCGACTGAAAAGTCAGGCGAGAAGGGCGGCGTGCCTCAGGGCCGCCGCCGGGTCGCCGGCTGCCGCCGCTTCGATCCAGCGCCGCGCCTCGTCCATCTCCTTCGCGAGCGGCGCCTCCAGAGCGGCTCGCCGCGCGAGCCGGGCTTCGTTGTCGAACGCCTGCTCCGGATTCTTGGAATAGGTTGAGAAGAGAGGGCCGTGGACGGTCGCCTCGATCTCGGGATCGCTCATCTCCACGCCGAGCCGATCCGCCGCGGCCCTCAGGACCGGCTGCGGAGTGGCGAAGAAATCCTCGGAATCGAGCGCCCGCGCATTGGGCATCAGCGACAGGGCCTCGGCGAAGGCCCGGATCTGGGCGAGCCAGAGCGCTGCGCAACGCTCGGCGTCCGACACTCCGTCGAGCGGTCCGAGATAGGCCGCGAGCTGGCCGGTGACCCGGCGAAGCCAGTCGCGGTGATTGTCGCTTCGCAGGATGGCGAGCAGATAATCGGGAAGAGTCGCATAGAGGAAGA
Organism: Allosphingosinicella sp.; assembly: GCA_035630855.1. Classification (GTDB taxonomy): domain Bacteria; phylum Pseudomonadota; class Alphaproteobacteria; order Sphingomonadales; family Sphingomonadaceae; genus Allosphingosinicella. The sequence continues at coordinate 2,293 of DASQJV010000057.1, forward strand.
CGGCGGGCGCCCCGGGATCCGCCGCGACCAGCGCCGGAAGCAGGAAATTGACCGGGACGTTGGCCTTGACGATCGTCGGCAGGTCGCCCCGATAGCGCTTCGACAGCATCGCCAGGGTCAGTCCCAGCCGGGCCGGATCGGGAGCGAGGGCCATCTGGCGGAGCGCGAGCGGCTCGCGCAGGACGAGGTTGGCGGACGGCCGGTCGAGGGCGCGGGCGAGAAGGGTCGATCCGCAATGGGCGACATGGAAGATCCAGCCGGTCGAGGCGGGCTTGCGGTCGGGATCGGCCAGCGCTTCGGCCGGGAGCTTCATCACTTGGTCGGCCGCGGGCGAGATCCTGCCGTCGAGGAAGATCGAGCGGTGATAGGCCGCCCGGTCCATCGGCATGAAGACGGCCGCCCCGCCTTCGAAGGAGTGGAGGTAATGATCGGGCGAAGCGAACAGATCGTCGAGCGTGAGGGCCATCAACTGGGCTATAGCTCGCACCGCCCGCATCGGCTATCCGGGGACCTCGCCATGCCGAAGATTCAGTTGCCCGAGCCCGGGCGCCCCCAGGTCCTGATCGAAGCTGAGGGCGAAAGCGGCATCCTCGACGTCGATCCGGGCGAGATCGTCCGGCTGTACAAGGCGCACGGAGCGCTCCTGCTTCGCGGCTTCGGCGCCGACGTTCCCCAGTTCAACGCCTTCGCCCGCATCTTCTGCTCGACCTCGGTGTTCAACGAGAGCCCGGGCCGGCAGCCGCTCGATCCGGCGAACAACATCCACACGGTCGACGGCGGCACCGGCCCCTTCAACCTCCATCCCGAGCTGTCGCGCGAGCCGTGGAAGCCCGACGCCGCCTTCTTCGCCTGCCTGTCGGCCCCGAGCCGCGGCGGAGCGACGACGATCTGCGACGGAGTGGAGCTCGTCCGGGCGCTTCCGGACGAGGTCAGGCGCGGGCTCGAGGGACGGCGGCTGCTCTACGTCAAGCCGACCTGGCCCGCACTGCTCGAATATTGGCTGGGCACGCCCGATCCGAGCGACGAGCAGCTGGCCAACCCGCCGCCCTCCTGCCCCTACCAGTTCCGCCGCTATGGCGACGAAATCGTTCGCTTCTTCACCCGCCCCGCCCTCCACCGCCCGATGTTCATCGACGAGGCGGCGTTCGGGAATTTCCTGCTGTTCGCCCGCTTCAACAACAAGCGCCCGGACCATCCGATTCTGGACGACGGACGGCAGGTTCCGGAGGAGTGGCTTCAGGCGATCAAGGCCACCGGGGACCGGCTGATGGTCGAAATCGCCTGGCGGCCCGGCGACGTGCTGATGCTCGACAACACCCGCTTCATGCACGGCCGGACCGCGATCGTCGATCCCGGCGAGCGGCTGATCGCGACCTTCTTCGGCTATCTCGACTTCGCCGTCCCGGACCCGGAGGAGCCGCCCGACCCGCCCTGGCGCCGGGCCGACTTCCTGCCGCCGATCCCGCCCGACCGAATCCGAGCAAGACCGGAACGTTGAACCCGCGCCGGCTTCGGGGTAAAGTTGGTCCGGAATGTGAGGAACATGACATGGCCCGAATCCTTTTGTTCGCAGCGCTCCTCGTCGGAGCCGCGTCGCCGGCCCTGGCCGACAGCCCCTCGGGCGCGAAGGCGCGCAACGCCCAGAGCTGGGACGTCCTCTTCAGCGAATATCCGCCGCGCGCGCTCGCCGCGGGCCAGCAGGGGATGGTCGGCTACAAGGTGAAGCTCGACCGCGAGGGCTATGCGACCGAGTGCGAGGTGACCAAACCCAGCGGCCATGCCGTCCTCGACGAAGAGACCTGCCGGCTGATCCTCAACCGCGCCACCTTCAAGGGCGTGAGGGATTCCGGCGGCCGCCGGGTGGCGACCGTCACCGAGGGCACGGTCAATTGGGTGCTTCCGAGCCAGGCGGCGAGCTACACGGGCCAGCCCGCGGCCGCGCCCAGCGGAATCCGCATCGTCGACGCGCCCGCGCCGGCGTCCGAGAAGAAGATCTGCAAGCGCAGCCTCAAGACCGGAACGCTCGCCACCTATGAGAGGATCTGCCTGAGCAAGGCGGACTGGGCGCGCCACGCCGACCGCCAGCGGGACGAATGGGGCGAGCTGCAAGGCTCGAAGGGCAGCAGCCGGGGGAATTGAACTTTCATTCTCCCCATCCGCGATGGGGAGAATTGTCAGGCTTCCGCTTTCGGCTCCGCGGTCTGCAGAGTCAGGGCGCCGTCGCCTTCCTCGACCCGTACCGTCGAGCCGTCCGGGACGTCGCCCCTGAGGATGGCGTCGGCGAGGGGGTCCTGGAGGTAGCGCTGGACCGCGCGCTTGAGCGGCCTCGCGCCGTAGACGGGATCGTAGCCGACGCGGCCGAGCCAGGCGCGCGCTGAGTCGCCGAGCTCGAGCCTGATCTTGCGGTCGGCGAGGAGCTGCTGGACGCGCTCGACCTGGATGTCGACGATCGGCCCCATATGCTCCTGCGCCAGCCGGTGGAACAGGATGATCTCGTCGAGCCGGTTGAGGAACTCGGGCCGGAAATGGCCCCGCACCACCTCCATCACCTGGGGCTCGACATCCTCGACGCTCTGCCCCTCGCCGAGGTTGGTTAGGAACTGGCTGCCGAGGTTCGAGGTCAGGATGATGATCGTGTTGGTGAAGTCGACCGTCCGGCCCTGGCCGTCGGTCAGCCGGCCGTCGTCGAGCACCTGGAGGAGGATGTTGAAGACGTCCGAATGGGCCTTCTCGACCTCGTCGAACAGGACGACCTGATAGGGCCGCCGCCGCACCGCCTCGGTCAGCACCCCGCCTTCCTCATAGCCGACATAGCCGGGGGGCGCTCCGATCAGCCGGGCGACCGAATGCTTCTCCATGAACTCGGACATGTCGATCCGGACCATGGCGTGCGGGTCGTCGAACAGGAACAGAGCCAGCGACTTGGTGAGCTCGGTCTTGCCGACTCCGGTCGGCCCGAGGAACAGGAAGCTCCCCATCGGCCGGTTCGGATCCTGCAGGCCGGCGCGCGAGCGGCGGATCGCCTTGGCGACGGCGCGCACCGCCTCCTCCTGGCCGATCACGCGGCGGCCGATCTCGGCCTCCATGTTGATCAATTTCTGGCGCTCGCCCTCGAGCATCCGCTCCATCGGGATGCCGGTCCAGCGCGCGACCACCGAGGCGATGTCCTCGCTCGTCACTTCCTCGCGGAGCATCGCGCTCTGGCTCGCGACCTCGACCTCGGCGAGCTGCTTCTCGAGCGCCGGGATCCGCCCGTACTGGAGCTCGCCGGCCTTGGCGAGGTCGCCGGCGCGCTGCGCCTGCTCGAGCTCGAGCCGGGCTCGGTCGAGCTCCTCCTTGATCTTCGCCTCGCCGGCCAGCTTCTCCTTCTCGCCCTGCCAGCGGGTGGTCAGCTCGGCCGACTGCTGCTCGAGATTGGCGAGCTCCTCCTCGAGCGTCTTCAGCCGGTCCTGCGAGGCCCGGTCCTTCTCCTTCTTGAGCGCCTCGCGCTCGATCTTGAGCTGGATGATCCGCCGGTCGAGGGTCTCGATCTCCTCGGGCTTCGATTCGACCTCCATGCGCAGCCGCGACGCGGCCTCGTCCATCAGGTCGATCGCCTTGTCGGGGAGAAAGCGGTCGGTGATGTAGCGGTGGCTGAGGGTCGCCGCCGAGACCAGGGCGCCGTCGGTGATCCTGACGCCGTGGTGGAGCTCGTATTTCTCCTTGAGGCCGCGAAGGATCGAGATCGTGTCCTCGACCGTCGGCTCGCCGATGAAGACCGGCTGGAAGCGCCGCTGAAGCGCGGGGTCCTTCTCGACATGCTTCTTATATTCGTCGAGCGTGGTCGCGCCGATGCAGTGAAGCTCGCCGCGGGCGAGAGCGGGCTTCAGCAGGTTCGAGGCGTCCATCGCCCCCTCGCTCTTCCCGGCGCCGATCAAAGTGTGCATCTCGTCGATGAACAGGATGATGTCGCCCTCGCCCTGGCGGACCTCGTCGAGAACGCCCTTCAGCCTTTCCTCGAACTCGCCGCGATATTTGGCGCCGGCGATAAGGCTGCCCATGTCTAGCGCCATCAGCCGCCGGTCCTTGAGGCTGTCGGGGACGTCGCCGTTGGCGATCCTGAGCGCGAGTCCCT
>DASQJV010000058.1:0-4337 GCA_035630855.1 Allosphingosinicella sp.
TCGTCGGGGAGATCGAGCTGCCTGAAGGCTTCTGACGAGATTGTTACACGAGCCATTTTCAGGCATTCTCCAGGCCTCTGGATGAGGAGATTCGCCATGCGCTCGACCGTCCGCCTGCTCGCCTGCAGCGCTCGCTGCGCCACCTCTCGGTGGTCGGCACCTGGGAGGTGAGCCGGGTCGAAGGGGTCGGGGACCTGCGCCGCGGCGACCGCCTTTCCTTCACCACCGACCGGGAGGTGCTGACCCACCGCCAGTGGAAAGATGATGACGATCGCGACAGCTACGAGATCAACGAGAAGCAGATCCACTTCCCGGCGGACGGGCTGGTCTTCGACTACAGGGCCAGCGGCGACATCCTGAAGCTGACTCATGTCCTCGGACAGGCGACTCTCTACCTGCGGCGGGTGGCGGCCGATCCCGTCTCGTGAGGCCGCCCCGCTCCGGCTCGTCCTGATCGGCGCGACCGGGCTGGTCGGCTCCCTGCTCGCCGACCGGCTGCTCGCGGGCGAGGCCGTGGTGCACGCTCTGGTCCGCCGGCCGAGCGGGCGGACCCATGAGCGCTGGCACGAGCATGTCGCGCCGTCGGCCGATTGGCCGGGGCTCGCCGCCGGCCTCGCCGTGGACGCCGCGGTGTCCGCGCTCGGAACGACGATGCGCTCGGCCGGATCGCAAGCCGCGTTCCGCGCCGTCGATCTCGAGACGGTCGTCGCCTTCGCGGCGGCCGCCCGGTGGGCCGGCGCCCGGCGCATGGTGACGGTGTCGTCGGTCGGAGCGGACCCGGGATCGCGGAATTTCTATCTCCGGACGAAAGGGGAGATGGAGCGGGCGCTGGAAGGACTGGGCTTCGACCGGCTCGACGTGCTTCGCCCCGGCCTGCTCCGCGGCAAGCGCGGCGGCGAACGGCGTCTGGGCGAACGGATCGGGATCGCGCTCAGCCCTGTCGTCAATCTCGTTCTTCGAGGAAGGCTCGACCGTTTCGCCGCCATCGACGCCGAGATCGTGGCCGAGGCGGCGGCGGGCCTGCTTCGGCGCAGCGAACCGGGCACCTATCGGCACGAGAACCGGTCCATTCGCGCTTTGGCGGACGCCGATTGAATCGCCGGGGCGGCGAGGTGCTCCGTCTTCAAATCGCCGCGGACTTCGTCTAAGCCGCGCGCTCCTCCAAAAACCGGGATCTGTCGTGACCCTCTACGCCCGTTTCGCCGCGCATCTCGACGCCATCCTCGACGCTCTCGAAAGCGAGGGCGCGCTGCCGTCCGGGCTCGAGCGAAAGGCGGTGGCGGTCGAGCCGCCGCGCGATCCCTCCCACGGCGACCTCGCGACCAACGCGGCGATGGTGCTCGCCAAGGCTGCCGGGACCAGTCCGCGCGCTCTCGCCGAGCTGATCGGCCCGAGGCTCGCGGCCCTCGACGAGGTGGCGAGCGCCGAGATCGCGGGCCCCGGATTCATCAACATCCGGCTGGCGCCCGCCGTATGGGATGGCGAGCTCAGGTCCATCCTTGCCGAGGGCGCCGCCTACGGCCGCTCCGAAGCCGGCGCGGGGCGCCGGGTGAACGTCGAATATGTCTCGGCCAACCCGACCGGTCCGATGCACATGGGCCATTGCCGCGGCGCCGTCGTCGGCGACGCTCTGGCGAGCCTGCTCGAGGCCGCCGGCTACGAAGTCATCCGCGAATATTATGTCAATGACGCCGGCGCCCAGGTCGACGTCCTCGCCCGCTCCGCGCACCTTCGCTACCAGGAGGCGCTCGGCCGGCCGATCGGCGAGATACCGGAAGGGCTCTATCCGGGCGATTATCTCAAGCCGGTCGGGGAGGCGCTGGCGGCCGAATTTGGCGATTCCTATGCCGAGGCGCCGGAGGAGGCGTGGCTGGACACGTTCCGCCGGCGCACGGTGGCGGCGATGCTGGACCTGATCCGCTCCGATCTCGCCACCCTCGGGGTCCATCACGACCTCTTCGCCTCGGAGCGCGAGGTGCAGGAATCCGGCGCCGTCGACCGCGCCTTCGAGCTGCTCGGCGAGAAGGGGCTGGTCTATCGCGGCACCCTGCCGCCGCCCAAGGGCAAGACGCCAAAGACGGAAGATGGCTCGGATTGGGAGCCGACCGAGCTGACGCTCTTCCGCTCGACCGCCTTCGGCGACGACCAGGACCGGCCGATCAAAAAGTCGGACGGAAGCTGGACCTATTTCGCCGCCGACACCGCTTATCACATGAAGAAGCTCGAAGCCTCGGACGAGCTGATCAACGTCTGGGGCGCCGACCATACCGGGACGGTCAAGCGGACCCAGGCGGCGGTCCAGGCGCTGGCCGGCCGGCCGGCGCTCGACGTCAAGATCGTCCAGATGGTCCGGCTGCTGAGGGCCGGCGAGCTGGTCAAGATGTCGAAGCGCTCGGGCAGCTTCGTCACCCTCGCCGAGGTGGTCGAGGAGGTCGGCAAGGACGTCGTCCGCTTCACCATGCTGACCCGCAAGAACGATGCCCAGATGGACTTCGACTTCGCCAGGGTGGTCGAGGCGTCGAAGGACAATCCGGTCTTCTACGTCCAATATGCCCACGCCCGAATCCGTTCGATGCTTCGCAAGGCGCCCGAGCTGGGCATCGATATGAGCGCTCCGGCGGACCTGTCCCTGCTCGGCGACGAGGAAAGGGAGCTGGTGAAGCTCGCCGCCCAGTTCCCGCGGATGGTCGAGACCGCCGCCCAGGCGCACGAGCCGCATCGCATCGCTTATTACCTCCACGATCTCTCCTCGGCCTTCCACTCGCGCTACAACGAAGGCAATAACGATCCGAAACGGCGCTTTATTGTTGAAGATAATCGGGAATTAACCAGAGGGCGGCTAGAACTGGCGTCCGCATTAGGGCAGATTATCCGCAACGGCCTCGGCATCATGGGCGTGGCCGCCGCGGAGGAGATGTAGCAATGACCGACATCCGCGCCGACGATCCCGCGCTCGACAGGGACGATCGTCTCCCCTGGCTGGAGGCGGTCGAGGAGGAAGGGGGCGACAGCGGCCCCTCGGCACTCAAGCTGATCGTCGCCGTCCTGATCGGCCTCGCCGCGATCGGCGGCATCGTCGGCGGGATCTTCTGGATGGGCAATCGCGACGGCGCCGAGAACGCCGCCCCGGAGCTGATCAAGGCTCCCGACGGCCCCTACAAGGTCAAGCCCGACGCCCCGGGCGGGATGACCGTCGAGGGCCAGGGCGAGACCGCGTTCGACGCCGCCCAGGGCGGAACGCCCAATGCCAGCATCGACACCGACGCGGTCGCCGAGGCGCCGGTGACGGCCCGGCCCAAGGGCCAGGCCCCGGCCGCCCAGGAGCCGCCCCTGCTCAAGGCCCCGCCGCCGACCAACGTGCCCGCCGCCAAGGCGGAGGCCCCGGCCGCCGCCGCCGCCGCGGCGGGCGGAGCGACCATCCAGCTCGGCGCCTTCCCGAGCGGCGCCGCCGCCGAGAAAGCGTGGAAGGCGCTGTCCGGCCGCTTCGCCTACCTGGCGCCATTGTCGCACAGCGTCGTCCAGGCCAATGTCAACGGGAAGACCTATTACCGGCTCCGCGCCAGCGGCCCCGGAGCGGTCGGAATCTGCGGCCGGCTGAAGGTCGCCGGGGAGCAGTGCCTGAAGGTCTGAGGCGCTCCGGCGGCGAGCCGTGAGGCGCCTCTTCCGCTACACTCGCGGCGAGGAGCGGACCCTCCTCGATTCCAGCTTCGAGCCGCACGGCGACGGCTATGCCTTCTACCGCCATCATTTCGCGCGCGGAATCGCGGTGACCGCGGCCGAGCGCGAAGCCTATCTGAGGCCTCCCCTCGACGGCTCGAGGCGGGAATTCTACGAGGCGATACGAGGCCGCGAGGCGACCCTCCCCCGACGCTCCTGGTGGCGCTCGCAATATGTCACCCTCGCCGCGATCCCGACCGGCTTCGGCTTCGGCCTCGTCCTCGTCGGGGCGATGCTGATCTGGCGGAGCGGCGGCTTCGAGCCCCGATCGCTGCGCCGGTTCCTCGCCGGCGCCGGCTGGCTCAGCGCGGTCTACGGGCTCCTCGTCCTCGCCGTCCGCCTCGACTTGCTCCGCCGCCGCCGCTAGTCCCCGGCCATGCAAGCCGCCATCTACGCCCCGGCCGGGCCCGGGCTCAGCGCCGAGGAGCGCGCCTTCTTCCGCGATTCCGATCCCGTCGGCTACATCCTCTTCCGGCGCAACATCGAGACTCGCGAGCAGGTGCGGGCGCTGACCTCGGAGCTTCGCGGCCTCAGCGGGCGCGACGACCTCCCGATCCTGATCGACCAGGAGGGCGGCCGGGTCGCCCGGATCAGGCCGCCCGAATGGCCCGCTTTCCCGG
>DASQJV010000059.1:0-2136 GCA_035630855.1 Allosphingosinicella sp.
GAGCTCATCCCGGCCATGCTCGCTTCGTTCCTGGAGAGCGACCGTGAGTTCTGCCGCTCACGGCAATCGCCGCGGAAGGGAAGGGGCGAATGAGGGCGCGGCGCGAGCAGGGTGCGCCGGAACCCGTCGCTGTGCGCATCCCGCAGGCGGCCGCGATGCTCGGCATCGGCCGCTCGACCCTTTACCTGTGCATCGCCGCCGGCGAGATCGAGGCGATCAAGGTCGGGAGGTCGACCCTCGTGCCGGTCGACAGCCTGAAGGCCTTCGTCGCGGCCAGGCGCTCAGGCGCCGACCGGGGGCCGGAAGAAGGCGGGACGATAACCTGAGCCTTGCGTCAGCCGGCGCGGACCAGCGTCCCGATCCCATCCCCTTTCATCCATTCTCCCGAATAGGGATCGACCGAGACCATCCCGAACCGGGTCAGGCCGCGCTCGGCGGCCACCCGCTCGACCTCCGCCGTGTCCTGGCCGCAGAAGGCGATCTCGCCGTCCCGGTCAAAGACCGCATAGCAGTGGAAGCGGCCGGGATTGCTCCGGTCGATCGAGCCGAGGATCCGCTCCGGCATGTCCCAGCCCGAGAAATAGGTCGCCGTGGCGCCGCCTTCGCCCTTGAAGCCGGCGCTGACCACGCCGATCACATGGCCCGCATCGTTGAGCACGGGTCCGCCGCTCATTCCGGCCGGCCAGTCGGCATCGACGCGCAGCAGCGGCCATGGCCGCGCGCGTTCGCCATTCGCCGGCTCGATATGCCTGATCGGGGCCAGCGAGCCCCAGAGGTGCTGCCGGAACGGACGATCCTCATCTTCCTGCCCGCGTGGCCGATCCAGGTCCGCATAGCCGAGCGCCAGCACCCGCTCACCCACCCTCGGTCGCCAGCCGCTCAGGTCGAGCGGCAGGAAGGGCGTGCCTTCGCCATGGGTCCGCTGGCGGATGCGCAGCACCATCAGCTCGATTAGGTTGCGCAGGACCGGCGGCTGGAAGGGCCGCTGCTCGACCCGGTGCAGGCTGTAGGCCTCGCGGATTGGGAACCAGCTTCCGTCCGGTATCGGCAGCCGCCCATAGCCCTGCTCGCCGATCTGAAGCGCCGACAGGCGCATGTCGTCGCGGAGCCGAAGCGTCATTCCATCGCCTGGGCCCGCGAGCAGCAGATCCTCGACCACATGCCACGCGGTCAGGCATCGCGACCAGAGATCGATCCGAAACGCGGTGCCGTGACCTTCCGGGCGTTGCTCGGGTGCACGCGGGTCGAACCGGAAGAGCGGCAGCACGCGCGCCCGCAGTTCCGGGTCCTGCACGACGAACAGGCCGCGATCGTCGACTGGTCCGTCCGAGGGCACCGCAGGAAACGCCATTCGACACTATTAGGAGCCAGGCGACGAAGGCTCAATCCAGGCAGTCCGAACAGGCCCGATTCGCCCAGTCTCGAACCTCGATCGACGCGGTCGAATGCCCCGAATGTGCGTCTCGATCCGTCACTTTCCGCCGAGTAACGGTTTGACGAAAGTTTGACGGGTTCGCTTTTGCAACGGAGATTTTCGGCTAAGTCACTGATTTTGCTGGTGACCCCTACGGGAATCGAACCCGTGTTTTCGCCGTGAGAGGGCGACGTCCTAGACCGCTAGACGAAGGGGCCAGCTAGAGCGGAGACGGCGCATATGGGCGCGCGCCGCCCGCTGTCAAGCAAAGCAGGGAAAGAAAGCGCTTACTTGCCGCCTTCGCCAGAATTGGTCGCCGCATCCTCGGCCGGAGCCGCGCCGTCGGTCGGCTTGCCGCCCTCGGTCGCGGTCGCATCGGCCGGAGCCGCGGCGTCCGTCGCGGCGGGCTTGGCGCCGGCATCGGCGGCCGGCGCGGCGGCGGTGTTTTCGGTGGCGTTCGCAGCCGCATTGTCCGTGCTGTTGTTGGCGGGCTGGGCCGCCCGGTTGCAGCCCGCGAGCGCGATCAGGGCGGTGCTGGCGAGGACGGTTGCGATGAGCTTCATGGACGTTTCCCGAAGTTGACAATGGAGAATTCGAAGGCGCCGTGTAGCTGAGAGCGGGGACGGAAGGAAGATGCTCGCTTTCACCGCGGGTTAAGCTGTGCTTAGATGCGGGCGCTTCAATCGGCGGAGGATGCGCGACGCGCTGCACACGATCCGGTC
>DASQJV010000060.1:0-4626 GCA_035630855.1 Allosphingosinicella sp.
CCGGCCGCGCGGGTCGCGCTGGCGCCACAGGTCGGAGAGATAGCCGCCGAGTATGACTCCGGCCGCCGCCGAGAAGGCCGCCGTCCAGCCGATGATGAAGCCGATCTCCTCCTTGGCCTTCATCCCGTCGATGAAGCGGGCCGGCTCGAGCGCTCCGCCGTAGAAATTCTGCTCGACATAATGGGGGACCCAGAAGCTGGTCGCGTAGGTGACGAAGGAGATGCTTCCGAACGCGATCGCGAGGGTGACGACGATCGGCGTTCCCCAGATCAGCCGGTAGACCGGCGGGTCGCGGAACTTCAGCGACTGGACCCAGGAGAAGATGGCGTAGACGCCAAGGCCGTAGGCGCCCCATTGCGGAGCGTCGCCGGTCAGCCGGAAGAGGCCGTAGGCCGCGGCGGCGATCAGGGCGAGAGCGATCAGGTTGAGCCGAAGGCCACCCGGGAAGCGCGCGACGCTGACCAGGGTCAGCGGCGGCAGGATGGCGGCGAGCTCGCGGCCGAAGTCCCGCCAGGCGTTGGGCCGGACGATCGGCTGCGGAAGGCCGTCGGAAGCGCCGCGCCGGGGCTCGCGCAGGGTCAGCACCCATAAGGCGAGCAGCAGTCCGGGAAGGCCGACCGAAAGGAAGGCCGCCTGCCATCCGGCGAGGCCCAGCGGCGCCGAGGCGGGATCGGGAAAGGCGCTGTTCCAACGGGCGACGACGAAGCCCCCGATCGGAAGGCTCAGGGCACCGCCGATATAGAGGCCGCTCGAATAGATGGAGAGGGCAGTCGCTCGCCGCTCCTTCGGGAACCAGTCGGAGATCATCGAATAAGCGGCCGGGGAAGCGCTCGCCTCGCCGATCCCGACGCCGATGCGCGCGGTGGCCAGCATCGCGAAGCTGTTGGCGAAGCCCGAAAAGGCGGTCATCGACGACCAGAGGGCGAGCCCCATCGCCATCAGTCGGCCGCGATACCAGCTGTCGGCGAGCCGCCCGAGCGGGATTCCGAACAGAGCGTAGAAGACGGCGAAGGCGGTCCCGTAAAGGAAGCCGATCTGGGCGTCGGACACCGACAGGTCGCGCTTGATGTCGCCGACCAGGATCGACAGGATCTGCCGGTCGATGAAATTGACGATGTAGACGATGACGAGGACGAAGAGAGCGTACCAGGCATAGGTGCCGATGCGGGGCTTCGCGGCAGGGGCGGCAGCTTGGGGATCGGACGCCATGAACCCTCTCATTGTACTTGGGTCCGCCAGTGGCTAGCAGAGCGGCGCGCTTTGGCAACACGGCTTATCGCCCATGAAGAGATCGGTCCTTTTCGTCTGCCTCGGCAACATCTGCCGCTCGCCGCTCGCCGAGGCCGCGTTCCGGAGAGAGGCCGAGCGGCTGGGGCTCGACGTCGAGGTTGATTCCGCCGGGACCGGCGACTGGCATATCGGCTATCCGCCCGATCCCCGGGCGGCGGCGGTCGCGGCCCGAAACGGGATCGACATCTCGAACCTCAAGGCACGGCTGGTGACGGCCGAGGATTTCCGCCGCTTCGATCATATCGTCGCCCTCGACCCCAACAATCTTCGCGACCTCGAGCGGATTCGGCCCGCCGGCGGCAAGGCCCGGCTGTCGCTGCTTCTCGACCATGTCGAGGGGCGGCAGGGCCAGGCGGTCGCCGATCCTTATTATGGCGACGACAGCCATTTCGACGCCGCCTGGGACGAGGTGAGCGCCGGCGCCGAAGCGCTGGCCCGCCGGATCGCCGAGGGCGGATGAGCGCCTTCGCCCGGCGGGTGGCGGCGCTCACCGGGCTCCCCGAGCAACGGCTCGAGCGCCTTTCCGGGGGCGACCTGTCCGAGGCGCTCCTGGTCCGCCGCCCGGACGGGCGCTGCTCGGTGGCCAAGCGCGACTTCAGCGCCGGTGCCGAGGCCGCCATGCTCCGGGCGATTTCCGCAGCCGGAATCCCTTCGCCGACCGTCGAGGGCGAGCATGAGGGGATGCTCCTCCTCGCTCATATCCCGAACGACCGCGTGTTCAGCCCGGCCGCCTGGGCCGACATCGGGGCGGCGCTCAGACGGCTGCACGATCACCGGAGCGAGCAATATGGCTGGCCTGTCGATTACCAGATCGGCACGGTCACGCTCGTCAACCGCGAGCGGCGCGACTGGCCGGGCTTCTGGGTGGAGCAGAGGCTGGCCGCCACCGCCGCGGTGCTCGACCGGCCCTGGCGGGAACGGGTCGGCGCCCTGGTCGATCGGGCGGAGGAGATCGCCCCGCCCGAGCCGCCCCCCGCCCTGCTCCATGGCGATCTGTGGAGCGGCAACATCCTCGTCGCCGACGGCCGCCTCGCCGCTCTGATCGACCCGGCCTGCTACCATGGCGACGCGGAGGTCGACCTCGCCATGCTGAGCCTGTTCGACTCGCCGGGCGAGAGCTTCTGGGAGGCTTACGGGCCCCTCGAGCCGGGCTGGGAGGAGAGGCGGGCGCTCTACCAGCTCTTCCCAGCCTTGGTGCACATGCGTCTGTTCGGCGATACCTATGCGGGAATGGTCGACCGGCTCCTGACCCGCCTCGGCTCCTGACCCGCCTCGGCACCGAATTGGCCTTGACCAACGGACCCTGTTTCGCTATTTAGCTAAACAACGAAACAGGGTATTTATGAACCAGATTTTCGAGGCCCTGGCGCATCCGACTCGAAGGGCGATCCTCGAGATGCTCAAGGGCGGTTCGAGATCGGCCGGTGAGCTGGCCGACGCCTTCCAGGTCTCCAAGCCGACCATGTCGGGCCATTTCGCCAAGTTGAGGGAGGCGGGGCTGATCCAGGCCGACCAGCGCGGCACCACGATTCTCTACAGCCTCAATCTGACGACCCTGGAGGAAGTGCTGCTGGGCTTCATGGGACGATTCAGCACAGCGCCCGAAACGAAGGAGGAGTTGTCATGACCAGGAAGATCCTCGCGGCGGCGACCGCCCTGACGGTGGCGACGATGCTCGCTACGTCGCTCGTCGTCGGCGCCTCGGTCCCGGGCGACGTGCAGCTTCCCATCCACTGGGGGCTGAACGGCGAGCCGGACGGCTTTGCGGGTAAATGGCCGGCGCTGCTCATGCCTTCGGCTATGACCGCCTTGCTCGGCCTGCTCTTTTACTTCCTGCCCGCGCTCGAGCCGAGGCGCGAGGGGCTTGAGCGCAGCCAGGGCCTCTATCTGTGGGGCTGGGCGTCGCTGCTGCTGGTGGGCGGCGCCATCCAGCTTGCGGTCGTCGCGGTGGCGCTGGGCTGGCCGGTCGATTCGGCGCGGCTGATCGTCGGCGCCACCGGAGCGATGCTCGTCCTGATCGGCAACCAGCTCGGCAAGTCGCGCTCCATGTACCTGATCGGCATGCGCACGCCCTGGACGCTGGCCAGCGAGGACGTCTGGATCCGCACCCATCGCCTCGCCGGCAAATTGATGGTGGCGGGGGGCCTCCTGATCGTCGGCGCGGCTCTCCTCGATCCCGCGCAGCAGCGGCTGACCGTCCTGCTCATCGCTGTCGTCGCCCTGAGCGCCGGCATTCCGATCGTCTATTCCTTCCTCCTGTGGCGGCGCGAGCGCGCCGCTCAGGCCAGCGAATAGGTTTCGACCGGCGTGTAAAGGGGACCGTCGGGGGTCAGCCTGCTCTCGTAGAGCCGGAAGTCCCGGACTTCGAAGGCCGGGCCCGCAAGGCCGCCCGCCCCCTCGATCAGCCCCCCGATCGACCCCGAGCCTCGCGGCAGCCGGGCGAGGGTGACATGGGGCAGATAGGCGCGCCGCTCGGGCTCGAGTCCGGCCTGGACCAGGGCCTGGTCAACCTTCTTGTGAAGCGCGCGCAGGGGTTCGTGGGGGGTCAGTCCGGCCCAGAGCGTCACCGGCTCGCCGCGGCGGTCGAAGACCCCGAGCCCGTTGAGATGGACCGAGAAAGCGGGATGACGGACGCTGCTCAGCGCCGCGTCGACGTCGCGCGCCAGATGGCGGTCGACCTCGCCGATGAAGCGCAGGGTGAGGTGGAGCTGGTCTTCGCTTTGCCAGCGGGCTCCCGCGACCCCGCCCATCAGCTCGAGAAGCCGGGTCCGGACCGGCGGCGGCAGGCGGATCGCGACGAACAGACGATGCATGGCCTCAGTCCGTAGCCGCCCCGGCCCGGCCTGCGTACCGGTTTTCCTTGAATGTCGCCGCCTTTCTCACGATATTATCGAGAGCGGCGACGGGAATTCGCCGTCAAAGGAGAGAGTTCAAAATGGCTAACGGATTTGACCCGCGCGCGACCGCATCGCCGCACACGGCCGACACGTTCGGCCGGGAGAGCGTCGCCCACGACGCGGGCCTGCGGTCCTACATGCTGTCGGTTTACAACTACATGGCTTCGGGCGTGCTGCTCACCGGCATCGTCGCCCTCCTCTTCGCCCGCTCCGGAATGGCCGCCGACATCTTCATCAACGGCGGCCTGGTGAAGTGGGTCGTGATCCTGGCTCCGCTCGGGCTGGTGATGTGGCTGAGCTTCGGCATCAATCGCCTGTCCACCGGCGCGGCCCAGGCCCTTTTCTGGGTCTATGCGGCGGCGGTCGGGATCTCGCTGTCGATGATCTTCCTCGTCTATTCGCCCACCTCCATCGCGAAGACCTTCTTTGCGACGTCGGC
>DASQJV010000061.1:0-3541 GCA_035630855.1 Allosphingosinicella sp.
CGGGTGTGGCGAATGCGGACGATCAAGACTGAATCTTCGGCAAGCTCGTAGTCGATCACATACTGGATGTCAGTCACCGAAAGGCGGCGCATTCCGACATCCTGAAGGGGCCGCCCGAGATAAGGACTAAGCGTAATCGCCTGAGCCCGTTCCCTCAGGCGACGCTCCAGTTTCGCTGCCAGCGCCTCGGAGCGCTCCAAGTTGAATTCGAAAATCCGATCCAGATCGTCGAGCGCTTCCTTACGCCACCCAAGACGCACTATTCCGCCGCTTGTGCACGCCGTTGGCGCCGACGTTGGGCGAGGATTTCCATGGCCTCGTCATGCTCGTACCAAGGCCCCGCCCGCCGGCGTTCGAGGTCCGCGCTGTCGTCTCGCACATAGCGAAGATATTGCTGCAGCGCCTCCTGCAGCAGGACTTCGAGTGGCTCCTCGCGATTGCGGGCCCATTCGCGGAGATCGGCCATATCGCCCTCAGCGATCTCGATAGTCACTTTCTCGCTCATCGCGCCAATCTACTCCTGCGGTCGACGAACGCCAAATCCGGTTATTGCGCCTCTCTGGGAATCTCCATTATCTCGGTGAGAACGCCGCCCATGTCCCTGGGATGCACGAAGAAGATGAGCGTCCCATGCGCCCCGACGCGCGGCTCGCCGAGCACCTTGGCGCCCTTGCCCTCGAACCACGCCTTCGCCTCGTGGATATCCGGCACTTCGTAGCAGAGGTGGTGCTGCCCCCCCGCCGGATTCTTCGCCAGGAAGCCATGGATCGGGCTCCCCTCGCCGAGCGGCTCGATCAGCTCGATCTGGGTGTTGGGCGTGTCGACGAAGCAGACCTTGACCCCCTGGGCGGGAAGGTCGAACGGCTCGTGGATCTTCGTCGCGCCCATGACGTCGCGATAGAAAGCGATCGAGGCTTCGATCGACGGGGTGGCGACGCCGACATGGTTGAGGCGGCCGAGCTTCATAATGCCTCCTTCAGGCCGAGCTTGAAAAGCAGGTCGGCGGCGATGACGGCGACCAGAACGAAGCTGAGCCCGTGCAAGGCGAGCAGGAGCCCGAACTTGCCCCCGGCCTCGTCCCGGGCGACATAGGTGCGGTAGAGCGGCAGGCGGCCCTCCTTCAGCCCCCGCCGCACTCGCCAGCCGATCATCGGCAGCAGGGCCGCGCCGATCAGGCCCGCCAGCAGATCCCCGCCCGACGCCATCAGCACGTCTCCATCGTCGACTTGCCGCCGGCCACGGCATAGCCGGAGGGACCGCGCACATAATGCTCGCTGAACGCCCGCGAGCCGGAATAGACGACGTCGAACGACTGGTTCTTGACGATGTTGAGGATCTTGCCCTCGATCGTCCGTCCCGTCCCGTCCGGCTTCGCGCCCCTGTCGTCGTAGAGGAGCGGGACGTCGGCGACCCTGACCGGTCCCTCCGGGCGCAATTCGGTCAGGCTCAGCGAGGAGCAGCTGTGGCCCTGCCAGGTTCCGCCGCCCTGAGCGGCCACGACCGGCCAGTTGGAGAAGCGCGGGTTGAGGCTCCAGCGCGCGACCTGCCCGTTGGATCCGGTGGCGACCGCGCCCGGAAAGGCGCGCACCACCTCGAAGCGGTCTCCGGCCGGTTTCAGATAATGGATCGCGATCCGGCCGGCGCTGGCATGGCCCGGGTCCTGGACCTTGCCTTCGCTGATAAGGACCGGCCCGGAAGGAAGCCAGATCAGGCGACCCGGCGCGAAGCGCACATCCTCGTCGGCGCCGCCGCCCGGGACCGCCAGGACCGCCTCGCCCCGGCTCCCGAACGCCGCCTCGAAGGCCCTGGCGAGCTGCTCCCCGGGCGGCAGCGAGCGCACCTCGGGAAGGGCCTCGGGCTCGGCGACATTCGCCTCGGTCGCGACATTCTCCTCGGGCATCGGCAGGTCGACGATCTCGTCGCTGCCCCCGGACATCCGGCCGAGCCAGAGGCCCGCGACCACCGCGGCGACCAGCGCCGCGAGCGCGAGCGCGATCCAGATCGGCCGGCGCGAATGAGTCCCAGCCTCCGCCTCCACCGTCTCCTCCTCCGGCGCGACGCTCTGATGCCCGAGCAGCCGCCTCTTCTCGGCCTGGAACTCCTCGTCGGTCAGTGCCCCGCTCTCCCGAAGCCGCTGCAGACGCTCGAGCTCGTCGTAGCGGGAGCTCATGCCCGATCCTCGGGGCGGGATGCACAATCGTTCGTCAGCGGAAATGTCATTGTCGAGCGATCCAGTCGGTGGCCGCCAGCGCCACTAGCGCAAGGACCAGGCAATCGGCGATGAACCAGAATCTGAACCGCTTCTCGTCCGACGAGCGCTCGACCCGATGATGGAAGTATTCGAGGACGCCGGAAGACCAGCGCCGGCGGAGAACCGCAACCTCGACGAGAACCAGCGCCAGAAGGATCGAGTAGCCGACGATCTGCGCTTCAGAGTGGGATATTGTCATGCTTCTTCCATGGGTTCTCGAGCTGCTTGTCGCGCAGCTTCCGCAGGCCCAGCGCGATCCGTCGCCGGGTCGAATGGGGCATGATCACCTCGTCGATGAACCCTTTCGACGCCGCCACGAACGGGTTGGCGAAGCGCGCCTCGTAGTCGGCCGTGCGCTCGGCGATCTTCTCGGGGTCGCCTATGTCCTTTCGGAAGATGATCTCGACCGCGCCCTTGGCGCCCATCACCGCGATCTCGGCGGTCGGCCAGGCGTAGTTGAGGTCGCCGCGAAGATGCTTTGACGCCATGACGTCATAGGCGCCGCCATAGGCCTTGCGGGTGATCACCGTGATCTTGGGCACCGTCGCCTCGGCGTAGGCGAAGAGCAATTTGGCGCCGTTCTTGATGATCCCGCCATGCTCCTGCGCGACTCCCGGAAGGAAGCCGGGGACGTCGACGAAGGTCAGGATCGGGATGTCGAAGGCGTCGCAGAAGCGGACGAACCGCCCCGCCTTCTTGGAGCTGGCGATGTCGAGCACTCCGGCGAGCACCATCGGCTGGTTGGCGACGACCCCGACGGTGCGCCCCTCGACCCGCCCGAAGCCGACGATGATGTTGGCCGCATGGTTCGGCTGGATCTCGAAGAAGTCGCCCTCGTCGAGCACTTTGCGGATCAGCTCGTGCATGTCGTAGGGCCGGGCTGCGCTGTCGGGGATGAGCGTGTCGAGGCTCGGCTCCACCCGGTCCCAGGGATCGGCGGTCGGCCGCTCGGGGCCGTCGTGGCGGTTGGAGAGCGGCAGGAAGTCGAAGAAGTCGCGGGTCGCGAGAAGCGCCTCGATGTCGTTCTCGAAGGCGACGTCGGCGACTCCGGACTTGGTCGTGTGGGTGACGGCGCCGCCCAGCTCCTCCTGGGTGACGACCTCGTTGGTCACAGTCTTCACCACGTCCGGCCCGGTGACGAACATGTAGGAGCTGTCCTTCACCATGAAGATGAAGTCCGTCATCGCCGGCGAATAGACCGCGCCCCCCGCGCAGGGCCCCATGATCAGGCTGAGCTGGGGCACCACTCCGCTCGCCAGCACGTTCCTCTGGAACACCTCGGCATAGCCG
>DASQJV010000062.1:0-2520 GCA_035630855.1 Allosphingosinicella sp.
GAAGGATTGATCCCGTCATCCCGGCGAAAGCCGGGATCCATGAACACCGATCGATGAGAGTTCCGGCCGTCGGTGTTCATGGATTCCGGCTTTCGCCGGAATGACGTGGTGCGCCGTTGCAATTGACATGACGCATCCGCCGGGGAAGCTTGAGGCATGCGCCTGAATGCTTTCACGATCCTCGCCGCCGCTCTTGCGGCCATTCCTGCCCAGGCCCAGGACTCCGCCCCCCACTGGCAGGCCCTCACCCTGATCGACGTCGAGGCGGCGCACCGGATCCTGTCCGAGGACCATCCCGGCGCCGCTCCGGAGGTCGGCGACACCCAATTCCGTGAGCGGCTCGCCGCCGCTTACGCGACCGCCCGCAAGCGGGCGGCGCTGGCCGAATCCTATGAAGGCTATCAGGCGGTTCTGGCCGGTTTCGCGGTGGCGATGGGCGACAAGCATATTCGGTCGCGGCCGCTGTTCGCTGCGGAGAGCCGCGACTGGGCGGGCCTCCTCGTCGCCCGCCGCGGCGGCCGCTGGATCGTCGCCGGCGAGAGCGAGGCAGCCGACGGCGAGCCTCTGAAGGGAAGCCGGCTGGTCTCCTGCGACGGGATCGCCGTCGACCGGCTCGCCGAGGAGAGGCTCGGCGGCTACCGGATCGTCTGGTCGATCGAGGCCCAGCGCATCCAGCGCGCCCACTGGCTCCTGATCGACGACGGCAATCCGTTCCTCAACCGGCCGCGGACCTGCCTGTTCGACCAGGCCGGCGCCCAGCGCACCGTCACCCTCCGCTGGAGGCCGGTCGAGCGATCGGAGCTCAGCTCGAAGATCGCCGCCGCGGCTACTCGGGGCGCCGCCGGCTTCGGCCTCCGCAAGGTCGGCGACGGCTGGTGGATCGCGCTGGAATCCTTGTCCGAGCGCGCCGTTCCGGTGGTCGAGAAGATCCGGGCCGAGGCGGCGGCGCTGCGCTCGGCCCCTTTCGTCGTGCTCGACATGCGCGGCAATGGCGGCGGCAATTCTCAATATGGCCAGCTGATCGCCGACGCCCTTGGGGGCGGGGCTCCCGCCCCGGCGACCGCCTCGGCAAGCTGCTCGAAGGCCTGGCGGGTCTCGGAGCGCAACTTCAGCCAGCTCGCTTATTATCGCGACACCCTCGGCCCCCGGATGGGCCCGGAGGCCCTGGCCCAGTTCACCGCCGAGCATGAATCGATGGTCGCGGCCCGGGCGCGAGGCGACCGCTTCACCGGCCCGCCGCAATGCCCGCAGCGCGCCTCCGGGCCGGCCGTCTCGCACGGCGGCTATCGCGGCCGGCTGATCCTGCTCACCGACAACAGCTGCTTCAGCTCCTGCCTCCTGGTCACCCAGGACTTCCGCCGGCTGGGCGCGCTCCACGTCGGCGAGGCGACCGACGCCAACACCAATTATATGGAGGTGCGTGAGGACAGATTGCCCTCGGGCCTGTCGATGTTCTCGACCCTTCAGGCGGTCGCCCCGGCCTCGCCGAGCCAGATCGGGCCGTTCACGCCGGAGGTGGCCTACGAGGGCGATATCGCCGACACGGCGGCCCTGGAAGCCTGGGTGCTGGGGCTGGTGGCGCGGTAGCCGTCATCCCGGGCTCGACCCGGGATCCATGAACACTGCCCGATGAGAGTTCCCGCCGGTCCGTGTTCATGGATTCCGGCTTTCGCCGGAATGACGGTCAGCGCTCCACCTCGGCCCGATACCCCTCCAGGATCGCGCCCCAGCCTTCGTCCATGCCCATGACATGCCCGTCGCGGGCGGTTCGGTCGAAGGCTTCGAGCTTGCGGTGCTCGAACTCGACGATCACGTGGTCGCCGTCGGGCCGGAAGAGGACCTCCACCTCGGTCAGGAAATCGGGGTCGAAGGCCCATTCGCCGGTGAGCTGCCAGGCGAGGAGGGCCCGGTCCGGCGCCTGCCATTCGAGCACCTTGCCCCATTCATATTCTCTTCCGTCCTCGCCGACCTCGTACCAGCGGCCGCCGGCGCGGGGCTCGACGACGACGTCGCGCTGGGGCGACTGGAGCAGGGAATGGCCCTTGGGCCACCAGCGGCCCATGCCCGCCATGAAGATTTCGAAGGCCCGCTCCTGCGACGCTTTGACCCGAAGCGTCTTGCGGATCGGAGCCGGGCCGATGCGCTGGGTTTCGACGTTCATTCCTTCACCTCCCGTTCGGCTTCCTCGACAAAAGCGGCGAGCGCCAGATCCCAGTGGCGGTCGAGCCATTGGCGGATGGCGCCGAGCCCGGCCGGGTCGATCCGGTAGACACGGCGCGTGCCCCGGGCCTGGTCGCGGACCAGGCCGCAGTCCTTGAGCACCTTGAGATGCTGGGAGACGGCCGGGCGGCTCACCGGCAGGTGGCCGGCGAGCTCGCCGACCGACATCGGCCGCTCGGCCAGCCGCTCGAATATGGCCTGGCGCATCGGCTCGGCGAGGGCGGCAAATGCGTTAGTCATGGCTTACGGTTAGTTGTAGCTTACGGAGAAGTCAATGCTCCTCCCCGGAACGGGGAGGAG
>DASQJV010000063.1:0-3370 GCA_035630855.1 Allosphingosinicella sp.
CGAGGACCAGGATGCGTCGGCGACGAGGAAATGAAGGCCGCGCCGCTCGCGCAGCACGAGGCCCCAATGGCCGGGGCAATGGCCCGGCAGGGGCACCGCGAGCAGGCTTCCGTCGCCGAGCAGGTCTGCCCCCGAGTCGAACGGCTCGAGGTCCCGGCTCAGGGCGACCCTCGGCCGGTCCTCGAAGAAGGCGCAGCGTTCCGGCAGATCGGGCGGAAGCAGGTCGAGCGGGGTCCCGGCGGCCAGAGCCCGGAGCCGCCCTTTGCCCCAGATCCTGCTCAGCCCGACCCTCGAGCAATGGATCTTCGCGTTGGGGAAACGGGTCAGGCCCGAGGCATGGTCGCCGTGGAAATGCGAAAGGACGATGTGGCGGACGTCGGCGGGATCCAGGCCCTCGGCGGCCAGCCGGTCGGCCACCGGCGAGGAGATTTCCGGCGGGGTCAGCCAGCGGTAGAGCCGCTCGGGGAAGCGCTCGGTCGCGGCGAGGAAGGCCGGGTCGTAGCCCGTGTCGAACAGGATCGGCCCTTCCGTCGGATGCGCGATCAGCGCGACCAGGGCCGGGAAGGTGGCCGGACGCAGGGAGCCGCCGCGGATCGTCGCGATCTCGGGATGGCGGCACGAGCCGGTTCCGAGGATGCGCAGGCCGACCTCCCTCATCGCGTCACCGCATGCTCGAGCGCGTCGAGGGGACCGTGAAGGGGCCGCCAGCCGAGCAGCACCTCGGTCTCGTCGAGATCGAAGCTTCGCGACCAGGAGAGGGTCGAGGCCGAATAGCGGGTCAGAGGCGGCTCGCGCCCCGCGACCCTCCCGGCCAGCTCGGCGGCGCAGGCCAGCGCGTGAAGGGCGGGCTCGGGCACCCGCCTCACGCTCAGGCCGATGCCCAGCCGGCCCGCCAGCGCCCGCGCCATCTCGACGATCCCGATCGGCTCCCGGCCGGCGACGTTGGCGACGCCCGTCGAGGCGCCGAGCGCGGCCGCCGCGAAAGCCTGGGCGGCGTCGCGGACGTCGGTCGGGTGGAACACAGCCGAGCCGCCGTTGCCGACCGGAAGGATGCCGCGCGAGACGACCCGCATCAGCCGGGGCAATATCGCCTTGTCGTCCGGTCCGAGCACGGCCGAGGGCCGCAGGACGACCGTCGCCATCCCTCTCTCCTGGAGGACGAGCCGCTCCGCCTCGAGCTTGGTCCGGGCATAGGCGTTCATCGGCCGGTCGGCCGGTCGGTCTCCGGCGCGGAGGCCGAGGCGGTGGCGGCGCTCGCTGAAGATGGCCGGGGTCGAAGCGTGGACGAAGCGTGCGACGCCCGCCCGGGCGGCGGAGTCGAGGAGCCGCGCCGTCGCTCCGACATTGTCGCTCCGGAAGCTCGCCTCGGGGCCCCAGGGTGAGGAGCGGGCGGCGAGGTGGACGACGGCCGCCGCGCCGTCCATCAGCGGCGCCGGATCGTCCCGGACGAGGTCGAGCGGAACGAACCGCACCCGCTTTCCCGCGAGGGTGCCTCCGGCCTCGAGATCTCGGCCGGTCGCGACCACCTCCACGCCGAGCGAGGCGAGCAGCGGAACCAAGGTCCGACCGATTCCGCCGGTCGCCCCGGTCACCACGATCCTCACCACCGGATGACCGTCCCGCCGAGCGACACGCCGGCCGACGAGCCGACCAGCAGCGAGGTCGAGCCGGGGGTCAGCCGGCCCTCGCTCCGGGCGACCGCCAAAGCGTGCGGCAGGCTGGCGGCGATGCGGTTGCCGAGCGCCGCGAACAGGTTGACGATCCGCTCCGGATCCCCGCCCAGCGCCCGGCCGAGGTGGGCCAGCGCCGGCGCCGACGCCTGGTGGGGGATGACGGTGTCGATATCGTCCGCCTCCAGTCCGGCCTCGGCGAGCAGGCGGGCCAGGAAGGGCGGGAAGCGCCGGGCGGTGACCTTGAACAGGGCCATGCCCTCCATCCGAAATCGGCTCCCGGCGAGGAATCCGGGGAGGTCGTCGTGCGGCCGAAGCCGGGTTCCGCCGGCCTCGAGCCGGCACAGGTCGCTATGGTCGCCATAGGTCTCGAGCCGGGAAGCGAGGATATGCGACGGTCCGCCCGCCTCCAGCGCCACGGCGGCGGCGCCGTCGCCGAAGATCGCGGACGCCTCCAGATCCTCATGGTCGAGCGCGGCCGAGGCGATGTCGGCGGCGAAGATCAGGACCCGTTTCCACCCCTTGAGCGCCATCCCGGCGACCGCATGGTCGAGGGCCGGAAGGAAGGAGAGGCAGGTCGCGTTGACGTCGAAGGCGGGAATTCCCGATTCGCCGAGGCCGAGCCGGCGCTGGACCAGGGGCGACGTCCCCGGAATCGGCTGCTCCATCACTCCGCAGGCGCCGATCAGGGCGTCGACCTGATCCAGCGCCCACCCCGCCTCCGCCGCCGCTCGCCGCGCCGCCTCGGCGGCCATGAAGCTGCTCGTCTCCTCCGCCGAGGCATAGCGCCTCCGCTCAATTCCGAGCCCCGCGCTGGTTCCGGCGGGGCGCCCGTGGATCGAGTCCAGCTCGTCAGAGGTGACGATCCTCGCCGGCTCGTAGAGGCCTGCGCCGGCCAGGGCGAAGCCGGTCGCTCTCATCATGACGGGGAATCGTCCAGCTCGAGCCACTGCTCGAAGAAGCCGCCATAGCCGCGCTCCGGATCGACGAAATGGACCTCGTAGATCCAGGTCCGCGGACGGCCGTCGCGGTCGGGGGCCGACAAAGGCAGGTGGTTTCCGGCATGGAGGTAATTCTCCCTGAGCTCGCCCTGGACGACCTCGTGCGGGAAATTGCCGATCAGGTGGCCGGCGTGCCAGTTGGGATAGTCATAGCCGTTCGCCTGCGCCGCCTCGACCGCGAGCCCGTACATATCCGCTCCGGTGACATGTTCGCGATTGTCTCGGAAGTAATCCCGTCCCGCATACCAGGCCGACTCGATCGCGTCGCGCAGGCGGATCTTCTCCGGATCCTCGCCGATCACATAGGTGCGGCCGATGTCCGCCTCCCAGCTCTCGAACATCGGGCCGAGATCGACGAAGACGATGTCGTCGGCCTCGATCCGGCGGTCCTCGGGCGTTCCGCCGAAAGTGAACAAGGTGTTGGGCCCGGCCCGGACGATCTTCTTGTGCCAGTGCTTGAACGTCCCGAACATCGCCCGGCCCAGCGCCTGGATCTCCCGGCTCAGCTCGACCTCGCTGACCCCGGCCCTGAACAGGCCGTCGCGCTCGGCGGCCCGGAGCATCGCCATGGCCATGTCGTGCGCCTCGCGGAGGCGGGCGTGGCGGTCGGGGCGATCGTCATAGGTGTAGGCCATGGGCCCCCCATAGCCCGCGGCGCCATGGGGAATCGAGCGGATAGGCGACACCGCTTCCTATTAT
>DASQJV010000064.1:0-3872 GCA_035630855.1 Allosphingosinicella sp.
GACCAAGCTTCCGGACGGCAAGGTCGAGCCCTACGGCTTCGGCCTCGGCCAGGACCAGATGCGCGGAGTCGACGTGATCGGCCATAGCGGCGGCATCTTCGGCTTCATGACCTACGGCCTCTACGTCCCGTCCGAGGATACGTTCGTCGCCGTCTTCGCCAATTCGGACAAGCCGGCCACGGCGCCGGCGATCGCGGCGCGGCACCTTTCGGCCCTGGCGATCGGCAAGCCGTTTCCAGAGCTTAAGGCGGCCCAGGTCGCTCCGGCCTCCCTCGAGCCCTTGTTCGGCGTCTACCGGGCCGGGTCCGACGCCGAGCGCAGCTTCTTCGCGCGCGGCGGCAAGCTCTATATGCGCCGCGGCGACGGGCCCGAGACGGAGGTGATCGCCGCGGGCGGGGACCGTTTCTTCTACGGCCCCAACAGTCTCACCTGGTTCACCGTCACGCGCGACGCCTCCGGCGCGCATGTCATGGAGTTGCACCGGAATGGCAGCGACGAAGCCGAGCGGACGGTCCGCGCCGGCCCCGTCCCGCCCGAGGCGCAGCCCTTCGCGGTCGCCCGGGCGACTCTCGAGCGCTATGTCGGCACCTATTCCCTCGACCAGGCCAAGGCGACGGTCGCTTGGGCAGGCGAGAACGGCCTGACCATGCAGCTTACCGGCCAGCCGTCCTTCCCCCTGCGCGCTGTCAGCGCCACCGAGTTCCGGATCGATAGCGTCGGCGCCAGGGTGGTCTTCTACGGCGAGAGCGGACCGGCGGAACGCCTCGTCATCCATCAGGGCGGGCAGCAGATCGAAGCGAAGCGCGTGCCGTCGCCTTGAACCCCCTCCCTGAGGAGAGGCGGGGCGGCTATGGAGGCGTGCATGCCCCACGCCCTCACCCCCGACCTCGCCGCCCGCTTCCTCTCGATCGCGCTCGGCCACGTCACCCGCGAATATCCGCACAAGCTCGACCATGTCCTCGACGGGCCGGAGGACGTCGCCGGGCCGCGCGAGCTCCACCCCATCTTCTTCGGCAGCTTCGACTGGCACAGCTGCGTCCACGGCTGGTGGCTGATGCTCCGGCTCCGGCGCCTGTTCCCGGATCTGCCGGAGGCCCGGAAGGTCGAGGTTCTCGCCGACGAGATGCTCGCCCCCGCCAAGGTCGCCGGCGAGCTCGCTTATCTCGACCGGGCCTATTCGGGAGGATTCGAGCGGCCCTACGGCTGGGCCTGGCTGCTCGCCCTCCACGGCGAGGCGCAGCGCCATGGCGACCGCGCCTGGGGGCAGGACCTGGAGCCGCTGGCGCTCGCCTTCGCCGGGCGCTTTCATTCCTATCTTCCCAGGCTCACCTACCCGATCCGGGTCGGAACCCATTTCAACACCGCCTTCGCGCTCATCCTGGCGCTGGAATGGGCCGAGACGAACGACGCCCCGCTGGCCGCGCTCATCCGCGCTCGGGCGAACGGCTGGTACGGCCCGGACCGCGGCTGCCAGGCCTGGGAGCCGGGCGGCGACGAGTTCCTCTCCTCCGCTTTGACCGAGGCCCTGTGCATGCGCCGGACCCAAAGCGAGGACCAGTTCCGCCGGTGGTTCGACCTCTTCCTGCCCGACCTCGCCGCCGGCGAGCCGCGAAGCCTGTTCACCCCGGCGACCGTCTCCGACCGCTCCGACGGCAAGATCGCCCATCTCGACGGCCTCAACCTCAGCCGGGCCTGGTGCTGGCGCCAGCTCGCGCCGGCGCTGGAGCCGGAGCTGGCGGAGCTCGCCCGGCGGACCGCCGACGACCATCTGGCCGCCAGCCTCCCTCATGTCGCCGGCGATTATATGGGCGAGCATTGGCTCGCGACCTTTGCCCTGCTGGCGCTGGCCGGCTGAAGACCTAATCGGCCGCCCGGACCGTGACCCGCACCCGGAAGCTGTGGATCCCGGCGGACTCGCCCTCCCACGGCCGGCGGTTCACGAGCGTGAAATCGGTTTCGCCGGGCGCGACGGCCCGGGCACTGAAGGTCGCCTCGCCCCCGGACCCGATGGCGTCGTCAGGATAATCGGCCTCGCCGGAGGAAACGGCCAGGACGCGCGGATCGATTCCCTCCGCCATCCAGCGGTATCCGGTCGTCGCGTTTTCGGCCAGTCGCACCGAAAGGGTCTCGCCGACCTTCAGCTCGACCTTTCCTCCGTCGTCGCCAAGGTCCAGGTTGCGCATGAGCGGCGGAACTCCTCAATCCGGGAAGAGGTGCCGCCGTTCGCTCGGCGACACCTCGCGCCCCGGCGCCGCTAAAGGGTGATTCCGTAGGCTTCGTCGAAGAAGGCGTCCTTGATATAGGCTTCGCTCGCATAGGCGAAGCCCTGGTCGCCCCACGTCTTGCCCCAGCTGTTGCGCAGGATGAAGCGGCCGTCGGCGCGATAGCCGACGACGGCGACCGCATGCCCTCCGTGCCGGGGAGCCGGCTGGAAGACGTCGAGCTTGCCGGTCGAGTCGCAGTCCTGCCAGCTCTTGTCGACCTTGAGGGCGACGAGCAGCGGCCCATGCGCGGCCAGCCAGGAACGCCAATTCGCATAATTCTTCTTCAGGTTGAAATAAGCGGCGATCTTTCGGGTCGCGCAGGTCGCGTAGAAGTCGGCCTCCCGGCCCGGGTAGAGGGTGGTGACGAGCTTGAAGGGAAGCAGCTCCTCGGGAGCGGCGCCATATTTGCGAAGTATGTCGAGCGCGGCCTTGAGGCTCGTCCCTCCCTCCTCGATGAAGCTCCCGGGCCGGGCGGTGAACTCGTCCGTCTCCTTGGAGGCCATCCAGGTGAAGCGGGGCGACAGCCGGGCGGTCGTCGCCAGCCGACCCGCCTGGACGAACGAATAGCGGGCCACGGCGTCGGTCGAGGCCCAGCCGACGCAGGATCCGGTCGCTTCCTGGTCGCCGATCTCCCACCAGGGCTTGCGCAGGTCGACGCTGGCCGGGAGGGCGAGCGGCGGCGCGGCGATCGCCTCGGCTTCGAGCGCGTTCTCGAATTGCCAGTCCATTTCGGTCGCGACCGACGGAAACACGTTCAGGATCCGCTTGATTCGCGTCTTCGACTTTGCCTTGGCCATGCTATTTCTCCCGTGGGCCGCCGAATCGGCCGTCGCCTGACGGCGATCCTAGCGTTTCGGGTGCCGCGGCCGGCGTGACGGCTGTCACGGGGTCTGGCTGCTGTGGGCAGGGGAGGGGGAGACGCGATGGCGCAAGGTCCGAGGGCATTGAAGACCGCGGAGATCGACCTTCTCGAGGCGGCGTTCGGCGGGCGCATCGCTTACGGCCGGGTGCGCCTTCGCCACGGCCATGGCGGCAATCCGGCGGCGATGGCGGCCTTCCGCAACGGCAACACCGCCATCACCCTTCGGCGCAGCATCTATTTCCGAATCCATTACAGCGACGATTTCTCGGCGGCGGACGTCGCTTCCCGGGCGCTCTTCCACCACGAGATGACCCACGTCTGGCAATATGCGAAATTGGGCGTTCCGCGCTTCCTCGCCCGCTACGCCCGCGACCTCGCCGCTTGCCGCTTCAGCCCGAGCGCCATGTACCGCTACGAGGAAGGGGTGACTCCGTTCGCCGGCGCGCGCCTCGAGGCCCAGGCGGAGATGGTGGGGGATTATTGCCAGGCGCGGCTGGTGGGGGATTCGGCGCGGATGGAGCGGCTGGAGCGCAACCTGAAGGGCAGCGGCTTCTGGGGGCTGTAGCCTAATTCCTCCCCGGCGAATGCCGCGGAGGATTTATGACCGCGTCACCCTCTCCCTCTGATCCTCCCTCCCCATCGAGACCAGGAACGGATCGCCCGACTGCATCTCCTGGAAGTCGGCCTTCGATCTCAGCCCGCGCCACTGGATCGCGATCAGGGCCTGGGCGATGGCGCCGCCGAGC
>DASQJV010000065.1:0-5124 GCA_035630855.1 Allosphingosinicella sp.
GCTCCTGGGCGCAGGCAGCATGGGTCGTCACCGCGGCCGCGAGGGCCGCGATCTTCAGTCTCGCCTTCATCGTTCAGCTCCTTGTTATTTCCCGCCGACCTCGATCGACCAGGACAGCTCCAGCGGCCCCTGAGCGGAGACGGGCGAGCCCGTCGGCGGACGGCCCCGGACCAGCCGGGGGACGTTTCGAGCCCACCGGGACGGGCCGGACCGGTCGCTCGAATCCGGGTAGGTGGGCAGGGTGATCCGGTCCGGCTGCGTGGAACCGGCGCCGGCTCCCGTCTGCACCCGCGGCTCGCGCCGCGGCAGCTCCCAGCCATAATCCTGCAACGGCGGCGCGTCGCCTGGAGGCGGAGCAACCTCCCCCACCTCCTGAGCGGCGGCGTCCCGGCGCGGCGGCGAAGCGGCGGCGCTTTGCCTCGCGATTCGCCCGATTCCGTTCGCCGGGCGGGCGGGCGGCGCGGAAGCCCTCTCGGAGCGTCCTGGCGAAGGCGCCTCGCTTCCGGCGGGATCCGCGCCCTCGCCGGCCGCCGGCGCGACCTCGGGCCGGTCCGCCCCGAACGGGCCGGGCAAGGCCGGCGACGCCCGCACCGGGACTCCCGCCGCCACCAACAAGGTGGTGACTCCGGCAAGCAGGGCGGACGACGAGACGAAGAGCGCGCCTGGGCTCTTGCGGCGGGCGGAACCGGTGATCGACAGCAGCCGGCGCTCGAGCTGATACAGGCCGGCCATCGCCGCCGCCTGGTCGAAACGCGGGCTAGCGCCACGTCCGCTCGCGAGGTCGAGAAGGCTGAGGGCGTAGGCCCGGGGCGAGCCGCCCGCGGTCAGCACCCGGTCGTCGGCCGCATGCTCCTGCTCCATGCGCATCCGCCGCGCGGCCAGCCAGGCTCCGGGATGGATCCAGTAGAGGGCGCAGACCAGCGACGCCAGCGACCGGCTGAGGCTGTCGCGGCGGACGACATGGGCGAGCTCATGGAGCAGGACGAGGCGCCGCCGCTCGGGCGGCCATTCGGAGGCCTCGGCCGGAAGCAGCAACTTCGGCGCCAGCGTCCCCCAGGTCATCGGCACCGCCGGGCCCCGCGAGATCCTCAGCTCGGGCGGCCGCGCCAGGCCCATTTCCGAGGAGAGGCGGCGGAGCAGCCCGTCCCAGGCCGGGTCCGCGTCGGAGTCGCGCCACAGCCGCCCGAGCATCCGGCGCCCGACGACGAGACGAAGCAGAAGGGCCGCCGCGCCGGCGGCATAGGCGATCGCAAGGATCAGGCTCCAGCCCGCCTGGTCGGGCATGCCCGGCAAGACCCGCTCCGGCCCGGCCGAAGCGGGAGCCGCCGAGGCGGTCGCCGTCGTCGCCTCGGCCGGGAGGATCGGAAGGCGCAGGTCCGGAGCCAGCCACCAGAGAACCGGCAGGGCGAGCAGAGCCGCGATCCCGAGTAGCCAGGCGATGTGCCGGGCCGCCGCCGACGCTTCCAGCCTGCGAAGCGCCGCCGCGGCCGCCCAGGCGGCGCCGATCAGCAAGGTCGCTCGAAGCAGCAGCGCGGCCAGGTCGGCGACGTCGGGGAGTGCCGGAAGGAGTGTCACGAATCCTCCTCGCGAGGCGCCTTGTCGAGAAGCGCGGCGAGGCGCTCATATTCGTCCCGGGTCAGCGGCTTCGATTCGATCAGCGCCGCCACCGCGGTGCTGATCGAGCCGTCGAAGAAGGTCCTGACGAGGTGCGAGAGGGCGGAGGTGCGCACCTCCGTCTTCGAGGAGGTCGGCGAATAGACGTAGCGAAGGCCGTCCCGCTCATGACTGAGATAGCCCTTGCCCTCGAGGTGGCGGAGCATCCCGCGGACGCTCGAATAGGTCGGCGAATCGGGAAGGTCGGCGAGCACCTCGGCCGCTGTGGCGCGGCCGCGGCGATAGACGATCTCGACGATCTGGCGCTCGCGCTTGCCGAGCTCGTTGGTGAGGTCCCGCGCCACGGCAATCTCCTCCTGCGGGCCGGACGATATGCGAACCTGTTTGCACATGTCAATAGGTTTGCACTTAACCCCGGCCCGCTCCCTTTCGGCGAGAGGATTAATCCCCTACATGCCCGCCATGCATTTCCTCGACCAGGCCAAGATTTTCGTCAGCTCCGGCGCCGGCGGCCCCGGCGCGGTCAGCTTCCGGCGCGAGAAATATATCGAATATGGCGGTCCGGACGGCGGCGACGGCGGCAAGGGCGGCGACATCGTCTTCGAGGCGGTGGACGGGCTCAACACCCTCATCGACTTCCGCTACACCCAGCATTTCCGGGCGCCCCGCGGCAAGGGCGGCTCGGGGCAGAACCGCACCGGCGCCGGCGGCCCGGACCTCCTGATCAAGGTCCCGGTCGGGACCCAGATATTGTCCGAGGACAAGGAGCATGTCCTCGCCGACTTCACCCGCGCCGGCGAGCGCCAAATCTTCCTCAAGGGCGGCGACGGCGGCCGCGGCAACGCCAGCTACAAAAGCTCGACCAACCGCGCTCCGCGCCAGCACGGCACCGGCTGGCCGGGCGAGGAGGCCTGGGTCTGGCTCCGGCTGAAGCTGCTCGCCGACGTCGGCCTGGTCGGGCTTCCCAACGCCGGCAAGTCGACCTTTTTGAACGCCGTCACCAACGCCCAGGCCAAGGTCGGCGCCTATCCGTTCACCACCCTCCACCCCAAGCTCGGGGTCGTCCGCCACCGCGAGCGCGAGTTCGTCGTCGCCGACATCCCCGGCCTGATCGAAGGCGCCGCCGACGGCGCCGGCATCGGCGACCGCTTCCTGGGGCATATCGAACGCTGCCGGGTCCTCCTCCACCTCGTCGATTCCGAGGTCGAGGACGTCGCCGAGACCTACCGGATCGTGCGCGAGGAATTGGAAGCCTATGGCGCCGGACTCGCCGACAAGCCCGAGGTGATCGCCCTCAACAAGTCCGACACGCTCGACGACGAGCTGATTGCGGCACTATCGGACGAGCTCGAGGCGGAAGCGGGCGCCAGGCCCCTGCCCCTCTCCGGAGTGACCGGAGCGGGCGTGGAGGCGGTTCTGGATGCGCTTCTGCCGCATATCGCGGCGGCGAAGGAAGCGGATAAGGAGGAGGAGACGGGATCATGGTCTCCTCTCTGAAATCCTCCCCGAGATTTCTCGGGGAGGGGGACCGCGCGAAGCGCGGTGGAGGGGTTCTTCCGGGCTTGGATAGGAACCCCTCCACCAGGCTTCGCCTGGTCCCCCTCCCCGGCAAATGCCGGGGAGGAATTTAGAGCCCATGACCCGCCGCCGGGCCAAGATCCGGACCCTCGCGATCACCGGCGGAACCGGCTTCGTCGGCTCGCATCTGCTCCGGCTCGCCCTGGCGGAAGGCTATGACGTGCGCGCCCTCACCCGCGGCTGGAAGCCGCCCGAGGACGAGATCGCCTGGGTCGACGGCGCCCTCGATCGCCCGGACACGCTGGTCAAGCTGGCCGGCGGCGCCGACGCCGTCATCCACCTCGCCGGCGCCATCAACGCCCGCGACCGGGCCGGCTTCGAGGCGGCCAACGTCGCCGGCACCGCCGCCATGATCGACGCCGCCCGCAAGGCCGGGGTTCGCCGCTTCGTCCATATCTCCTCGCTGGCGGCGCGCGAGCCCGACCTTTCCGCCTACGGCTGGTCGAAGGCGAGGTCGGAGCGGCTGGTCGCCGCGTCGGGGCTCGACTGGACGATCGTCAGGCCGCCGGCCGTCTACGGCCCCGGCGACCGCGAGACGCTCGAATTGTTCAAAATGGCCCGGCGCGGCCTGATCGCGCTTCCGCCCGGGGGCCGCTTCTCGGTCATCCATGTCGAGGATCTGTGCCGGCTGATCCTCGCCTTGCTCGACGATCCGGAGAGCTGGACGGAGACCTACGAGCCCGACGACGGCCGCGAGGGCGGCTGGCAGCACCGCCATTTCGCCCGCACCCTCGGCCGCATCTACGGCCGGCGGGCGATGACCCTCGCCATGCCGAAGCCGGTCCTTCGCCTCGCTTCGGGCCTCGACCGCCTGTTCCGCCGCGGCAACGCGAAGCTGACCCGCGACCGGGTCGGCTATTATTGCCACCCCGACTGGGTGGTGACCTCGGAAAGACGCCCCCCCGCCCGCCTCTGGCGCCCGGAGGTGAAGACCCCCACCGGCCTCAAGGCCACCGCCGACTGGTATCGCGAGCAGGGCTGGCTCAAATAGAAAATCGGGACAGTTACGAATTTCGATGCGGCAGCGATCGGCTTCATTCACCCGTCGAAATTCGTAACTGTCCCGATTTTCTAAGCCGTTGAAAAGAAACGGCGGACCCGAAGGCCCGCCGCTCCTTACCGTCCCGTGAGAGGCCGGGTTCTAGCTCACCCGGCGACCGTGACGTCGACCTTGTCGACCCATTCGGGGAAGAAGACCGGCTCCCGGTTCGACCAGCCCGGAGCGGTCGCGGCGGCTTCGCTGATCGACTGGAGGAGGGCCCGCCGCCGCTCCGGATGGAGGTGCGGCAAAGCGGCGGCGGCGCAGAAGGCGCCGGGCAGCCACGGCCGGACGGCGGCGCCGATCAGCCGCTCGTAGAGGAAGCGGTAGGACGCGAAGTCGGGAAGCCGGTCCTGGCCGAGGTCGAAGGCGGTCATGGTGACCAAAGGCCCCATCACCGGCTCCATCTCGTCGAGGCCGCTGTCGTCGGGGACGTTGGCTCGGACATGGTCGAGCCGCCGGTACATGCGCTCCTGGGCGCGGATCGAGGCGGCCTCGCCGACGTCGCGCGACCAGCGCCTCAGCGCGTCGCGGCGGCCGAGGCCGACGTCGAGCGAACGGCGGATGTAGCGCTGGGTCGCCGCGGCGAATCCGGCGAACTCCTTCATCTCCACCAAAGTCAGGGCGCCATCGGCCGGCTTCGTATTCGTCGCCATGATCCCACTCCCACTCTTTCACCCGGCGGGATCATGCGATTCAAACGGTTACCAGCCGCTTAACCAAGACCCCGCTCCCCGTTCAGAAATGAATCAGGTTTCGGGATGGGCGGCAATGGGAAATCTTCGCGGCGGCGAGAGGGCCTGGACACTGTCACCCAAGCGCCACAGCCACTCCGCGGGAAACCGCGCGAAAACAACGACTTCGCGGCCCCGAAATGACTTTTCCACAGATAT
>DASQJV010000066.1:0-4402 GCA_035630855.1 Allosphingosinicella sp.
GACGTCGACGTTCATCCAGGTGCCCTCGTCGACGTCGATCCGGACCTGGCGGGTGGTCATTCCGGGAGGGGCGTTGACGTTCCACTTGTCGGGCTTGGCGGGCTGGGCGGCGGGGGCGCGGGCGGCGGCCGGGGGCAAGGGCCCGGTCGAGCGCTGCTCGGGATTGGTCGCCTGGTTCTCGGGCGCCTGGGTTTCCTGGACCGGGGGAGTCGGCGGCGGAGTGTCCCTGGGCGGCGCCTGACCCCCCGCCCGAGTGGCCGCCAGAAACACGGCGATCGCCGCCGTCACCCGATATTTCATGCGAACCCTCCGCAGCTTGTGCCGCGCCTTTAGGAGAGATTCGCACGCAGGTCTTGCGCAAAAGGGCGCCGGCGGGCTCCCGGGCGAGGAGCCGTCGACGACCCGATCGCACGCAAATTGGATTTGCAGTTTCGGGCATGCTGTGGTTTCAGCCCCCGCTCCGAGGCGCGAGTCGGCGTGTCGGCTGGGGGATGGAATGCGAATCGCTAATCTTTTGATTCTGACGGCGTCGCTTGCCGCGCCGGTGGGCGTGGCTCGCGCCGGCGAGACTGTGGCTTATTCCTACGACGAGCTCGGCCGGCTGACCAAGGTCGCCCGAAGCGGGACGGTCAACGACGGGGTCGAGGCGAGCTACGCCTACGATGCTGCCGACAACCGGTCTCAGGTGACCGTCATCGCGGGCCCGAGGGTGGTCGGCGGCGGCTTCGAGGCTCCCGAGGTGGGCGCCAGCTACCTCTACGCGCCGAGCGGCGGCCCGGCGGTCTTCGCCGGCCGTTCGGGGATCGCCGGCAACGGCAGCCTCTGGGGGTTCCTCCCCGTCCCGGAGGGCGATCAGGCCGGCTTCATCCAATCCTACGGAACGGCCTCGACGATCCAGCTCGAGGTCAAGGAGCTCGTCCCCGCCCAGAGCTACGTCTTCCGGTTCCGGATCGCCGGCCGGCCGAACTTCACGGCCAACCCGGTGACCGTGACGTTCCAGGGAGCCACCTTGGGCACCTTCACTCCGGCGAGCAACAACTTCGTCGAGGTCGTCACCGCCCCGTTCACCGCCTCGGCCGCGACCGGCCAGCTCCTCTTCACCGGAAGCGGCTCGACCGACGACCTCGGCACCGCGCTCGACGCCGTCAGCGTCGCCCGCCAGGGAGGCAATTGATGCGCGCCCGCCGGATCTTCCGGGCGCTCGCCGCGCTCGCTTTCGCCGTCTCGCCGTCGCTCGCCCACGCCGCGGACAAGCTGGTCAACACGCCCGCGGAGAAGTTCGTGACCGCCCCGGGCGGGGTCGACATGCGCACCGGGCGCTACGTCTATTCCGAGACCGACCTTTCGATCGGGCCCGAGCAGGGCGGCCTGACCCTGACCCGGATCCTGACCGCCAACGCTCCCGGCCATCTCAACCCCTTTGCCAACCTGTCGCACAATTGGGACGTGATGGTGAGCGAGACGCCGAGCCCGGTGACCAACGCGCAGGGCAATAACGACCTCCAGGTCAACGTCCATTACCAGGGCCGCTCGCAGACCTACCAGGCGCCCTACAACGGCACCGTTCCCCAGGTCTCGTCGGGCCTCGCGGCGCCGCTGACCTATACCGGAGACCGGTCGGAGAACACTCTCGTCTACACCTGGGTCGCGCCGGACGGGACCAAGGTCCTGTTCCGCCCCCTCACCCACGACTGCTCCGCCTCCACTCGCTGCGCCTATGTCGAGCGGATCACCCAGCCCGACGGGACCCGGTTCACCTTCGATTATGCCGCTTTCGGCATCTCCGGGGCCGTCCGGCTGAGCCGGGTGATCAGCTCGCGCGGCTATGCGCTGCTGCTCGAGGGCAGCGACAGCCTCGTCACCAGGGCCTGCGTGGTCAACCTCGCCCAGATGGCGGCGAGCACCTGCCCGGCCGGAGTCCCGACGACGACCTACGGCTATGCTGTGACCGACAAGACCAGGCTGGTCTCGGTGACCGGAGCGGATTCGAAGGTGTCGAGCTTCACCTATGCGGCGGTCGCCAACGGCGGCACCCCGATGACCGCCATGGGCTTCGTCAAGCCCGGCCAGAGCACACCCTGGCTGGTCAACACCAGCTACGAGCGGGTCGACGAGCTGCAGATCTTGCAGGACGTCGTCCACCACCAGGCCTTCGCCGGCGGCCAGACCTACAGCTACAGTTTCACCGAGTCCCCTTATGTGGAAGGCAGGCCGTCGACGCTTGCCGGCGGCATGTATACCGACGCGACGGGCGCCGAGACCCGGGTGGAGTATGACTGGCCGGTCGCGCCGGGCGCCAACCATCCGGGAAGCTATTGCCAGTGGCCCAATTGCCGCCTTCCCTCGGTCGACGACGCCTATACGACCTTCGTCTACCAGCAGACTCCGGGGCCGGTGGCGATCGTCGACCCGCTCGATCACACGACCCGGTTCGACTTTTGCGATGCCGCGGCGATGGCGGGCCTGCCCTCGACCGAGCAGAATCGCTGCGTCGTCCTCTCGGCGGCGCGGGAGGTGACCGACCCGGAGGGGATCCGCACTGAGCTCAAATACGACAGCAACCTCAACGTGATCGAGGCGAAGCGCTTTCCCAAGCCCGGAGTCCTCAATCCCGACGGGACAGTGCCGGCGCCGATCGTCACCTCGGCGACCTACGTCACCACCCCCGGGTCCAAATCGGCCAACAAGCCGCTGACGATGACCGACGCCCGGAGCCAGACCACGACCTGGACCTATTCCGACGTCCATGGCGGCGTGACCACGGAGACCGGGCCGGAGGTCGACGGGGTCGCGCCGCAGAAGCGCTACGGCTACATCCAGCGCACCGCGTCGCTCGCCGACCCCACGGCTGCGTCTCCGGTCTGGCTCCTCGACCATATCTCCACCTGCCGGACGACCAGGCCGGCCACGGTCGGGCCCGGCTGCTCGGTCGCGACCGACGAGGTGGTGACCAGCTTCGATTACGGCCCCGGCACCGGCCCCAACAACCTGCTCCCGATCGGCCAGTCGGTGAGCGCCGACAACGAGACGATGCGGACCTGCTACGCCTATGACGGGCTCGGCCGGAAGATCAGCGAGACCAGCCCCGGCGCCCTCCTCGCCGCCTGCCCGGCGACCGCTCCCACCGGTCCCCTCCCCTACACGACCAGCACCCGCTACGACGTCGACGGCCGGGTGACCGGCACGATCGCGCCCGATCCGGACGGGGCGGGCCCCCTGCCCCATCCGGCGGTGCGCAAGCGCTATGACGATTCCGGCCGGCTGATCCAGGTCGAGCAGGGGTCGCTGAGCGCCTGGCAGCCGGACAGCGTCGCGCCCGCCAGCTGGACCGGCTTCACCCAGGATCGCCGGGTCGACACCGAATATGACGCTCTCGACCGCAAGACCCGCGAATGGACGAGCACCGGCGACACGCCGCTGAACGTCACCGAGTATAGCTACGACCTCGCCGGCCGGCTCAAATGCACCGCGGTACGGATGAACCCGGCCGCCTGGTCGACCCCGCTCGCCGACAAATGCGTGCCCGGCCCGGTCCATGCCGTCCACGGCGCCGACCGGATCTCGAAGAACGTCTACGATGCGGCGGGAAGGCTGACCGAGTCCTGGGAGGGCGTCGGCACCCCGCTCGCCCGGCGCGAGGCGCTCTACACCTACAACTGGAACGATCAGAAGCTGAGCCTGACCGACGCCCGCAGCTTCCGAGCCGAGATGCGCTACGACGGCTTCGGCCGCCAGTCGCGCTGGCTGTTCCCGTCGAAGACGGCGCAGAATGTCGCCGACGCGACCGACTATGAGGAATATGGCTACGATCCGAACGGCAACCGGACGAGCCTGAGGAAGCGCGACGGCAAGGTC
Organism: Allosphingosinicella sp.; assembly: GCA_035630855.1. GTDB lineage: Bacteria > Pseudomonadota > Alphaproteobacteria > Sphingomonadales > Sphingomonadaceae > Allosphingosinicella. The sequence goes on from DASQJV010000066.1 coordinate 3,856, forward strand.
ATCTACTTCGGCTACGACGCGCTCAACCGGGTGTGGCTGAAGAACATGCCGGCGCCCTACGACAGCGTCCGCTACGCCTACGACCTTCGCGGGCTCCAGACCGTCGCCTGGTTCACCGGCGCCGGCTCGAGCGTCGTCAATAGCTGGGACGGGTTCGGCCGGATGGTCTCGACGACGACCAACATGGGCGGCGCCAGCCGTACCGTCTCGCACAAATATGATTATGACGGCCGCGACATCCAGCTCACCTTCCCGGACGGCGAGAAGGTCTGGACCGCCCGCGACGGGCTCGGCCGGTCGAAGGAGATGTACCAGGGGGCGCTCGGCTCGACCGCGACGATCATGACCGCGGCCTCCTATTACCCGTCGGGGCAGCTTTATTATTTCGCGCGCCGGTTCGGCGACAACAGCGCCTTCACCTATGACGGCGGCGGCCGGCTCACCATGCGGACCGACGGGTTCGCCGGCGGCGTCGGCGACACGCGCTCGGACTATCTCTACAATCCGGCGGGCCAGCTGGCGAGCGAGGCGAGGACCAACGACGATT
>DASQJV010000067.1:0-3783 GCA_035630855.1 Allosphingosinicella sp.
TGGGATCTCTTTGCCTTGGCGCGGCCGATGAAGGGGAAGTGAGATTCCAGCTTTCGCTGGAATGACGGGCAAGATCATGATGCCAATCTCGCCAGCGCCTCGTCCACGGAAAGCTCCTCCCGCTCGCCGCTCGCCCGCCGCTTGAGCTCGACCACGCCCTTCTCCAGCCCGCGCGGGCCGACGATCAGCTGCCAGGGCAGGCCGATCAGGTCCATGGTCGCGAACTTGGCGCCGCCGCGCTCGTCGCGGTCGTCGTAGAGCGTGTCGACTCCGGCGTCGCTGAGGCGGCCGTAAATCTCGTCGGCGGCGCTGGTCACGTTGCCGTCGTCGGCGCGCATGTTGATCAGCCCCACCCTGAACGGAGCGACCGCCTCGGGCCAGATTATGCCCTTGTCGTCGTGGCTCGCCTCGATGATCGCCCCGGCCAGGCGGGAGACGCCGATGCCGTAGCTGCCCATCTCGGGATGGACCTGCTCGCCGTCCCCGGCCTGGACGCTCAGCCCCATCGACTTCGAATATTTGGTCCCGAAGTAGAAAATGTGGCCGACCTCGATGCCGCGCGAGGTGAGCAGGGCGTCGCCCGCTTCGGCCTCGCGGGCCGGATCCCGTTTCTCGTCGGTCGCCGCATAATCGGCGGTCAGGCCGGAGACGAAATCCTGGAGGGCGCCGACGTCGTCGGCATTGACGTCGAGGCTCTCGGCGGAGCGGAGCTCGGACCAGTTGCGGTGGTAGAAGACCTCGCTCTCGCCCGAGGGGGCGAGGATGATGAATTCGTGGCTGAGGTCGCCGCCGATCGGTCCCGTGTCGGCCTGCATCGGGATGGCGCGAAGCCCCATCCGGGCGAAGGTCCTGAGATAGGCGACGAACATCCGGTTGTAGCTGTGCCGGGCGCCGGCTTCGTCGAGGTCGAACGAGTAAGCGTCCTTCATCAGGAACTCGCGGCCGCGCATTACCCCGAAGCGGGGGCGGACCTCGTCGCGGAACTTCCACTGGATGTGGTAGAGGATGCGCGGCAGGTCCCGGTAGCTCCTCGCGCCGTCGCGGAAGAGGGCGGTGACCATCTCCTCGTTGGTCGGGCCGTAGAGCATGTCGCGCTCGTGGCGGTCGCGGATCCGGAGCATCTCGGGGCCGTAGGCGTCGTAGCGGCCCGACTGGCGCCAGAGGTCGGCGGACTGGAGGGTCGGCATCAGCATCTCGACCGCGCCGGCCCGGTCCTGCTCCTCGCGGACGATCCGCTCGATCCGCTTCAGGACCCTGAGGCCGAGCGGGAGCCAGGCGTAGATCCCGGCGGCGGTCTGGCGGACGAGGCCGGCCCTCAGCATCAGCTGGTGGCTGACGATCTGGGCGTCCGAAGGGGTCTCCTTCATGACGGGGAGGAAATAACGGGAAAGGCGCATCCAGCGCCTCTAGGGGGCGCCCTTCGCCAAGGCAACCGGTGGAACCGTGTTGCAGTCCCGACACAGGGCCTGAGCAAAGTGGGTCAGGCCCCGGGATAGGCAGTGACAAGCCGCCGCGCCGCTCATAGCGTCCCGCCCACGAACGAAGGCGACAGCCGGGTTCGGGGAGGCCTTAAGCCCCGCATCCCCATGCGAGGGGGGATGTGCGCGGGCCGGGCATCTTACAAGGGGGTCGGTGCGCAAGCGCCGCGACGGTGCCCGGGCAGCGATGCTCGGGCACTTTTGGTTTGTCGGGCGACGTGTTCGATAGTGGTCGAAAGTGGTCGCGAAAGCGGCCGTTCTGGCCGGCAATGGCGGAAAACCGCCCTTTTCTTCGCCAATGTTCGCTAAAGATCGCCACGAATCGCTACGAAAGGGGCCGAAGTTGATGCGCAAGCGCCGGATGCTGGCACTCGCCGCCGCCCTGCTCGTCCTGGCGGGGGCCGGCTGGTGGTTCGGCTCGCCCTGGTGGACCCTGTGGCGGATGCGCGAGGCGGCGCGGGCGGGCGACGCGCAGGCGCTCGCCGCCTATATCGACTTCCCGGCGCTCCGGGCCTCGACCCGAAGGCAGCTCGGCCCGGTCGGCGGCGCCCTCGCCCGCCCCGCCGTCGACGCCTTGGTCAGCCCGGCGGCGCTCCGGGTGGCGCTTGGCCTCGGCCGCGCAAAGGGTGGCGAGCCCGGCGGGGTCGAGCTGGTGCGGAGTGGGGCGAGCGAGTTCCGGGTCGAGCGCGGCGGCCGCGAGCTCGTCTTCCGCCGCCACGGCCTCGGCTGGAAGCTGGCGGAAATTCGGCTAAGCTCGAAGCGCTGAGGGAAACATTGGGATGAAGCTCGGATTGACTGCGCTGGCCCTCGTGGCCCTCGGCCCGCCGGGTGCTCCGGCCGCCGGGGGATCCGAGGCGCAGGCCGGGCGCTGCGATCGATCGGCGGTGGGATCGGCGGTGAGCGAAATGCGCATGGCGCGCGCCGTGCTGCTGGCGGTCCCGCCGGAAGATGACGGGACTTCGGTCCCGCCCCCCGCCGGCCGTCGGATCGAGGCGCTCAAGGACCGGATGCGCGACTTCGTCGGCAAGATGATGGCCTGCGCTCCAACCTCGGTGGAGCCGGCCGCGCTGGCCGCGGCGATGGAGCAGAGAGGCGGAGTCTCCAACGGCACCACCGGCGACGCCGTCCCCCCTTCCGACGACCGGCACGGCAGCCTCGTCGCCTTCGAGGTTTCGCGGGTCGAGGGGCATCCCGACATGCTGGCCGTGGTCGCGACCCTCGGCATCCACTGCGGCTCGGATTCGATGCTGATGCTCTACGCCCGCGAAGGCGGGCGCTGGCGCGAGACGATGGTGCGACGGTCCCAGCCCTATTCGGAGGTGCGGGGCGGCTGGCAGGACCTGCGCTTCTCGGTTTCGCCGCCCGATTTCGAGGATGGCTGGTTCGTCGCCACCGTCTCGACCACGCCCTGGTGCACCTCCGCTTGGCAGGGGATGCCCTACGAACTGGCGCGGCCCGGGCCGGCGCCGGACCGGCCCGCGGTCTTCTTCCGCGGCAAGAACACGATCTATCTGGGCGATGAGAGCGACCTCGTCGTCATGGCGGAGCAGGGCGCTTTCGAGCTGAGGCACGACGGCTCGAGCCTCGATCCGGACGTCCTCATCCGAAGGCACGTCCGGCGCTATTCGGTGGCCGGGGAGACGGTGCGGCGGGTCCAGCCGGTGGCGGAGAGCGTCCACGACTTCGCCGACGAATGGATCTCCTCGCCCTGGGCCGAGGCCAAGGCCTGGTCGGGACCGGACCCGGCCCTGGCCACCGCCCATAAGGCCCTCCAGGCCTCGCGGCTCGAGACCTTGAGGGGCTTCGCCTCGGTCCGCGCCTGCTCCGGCGATTCGAACGAAGTCCAGCTCGACGACCGAAGCGGCCCGAACTGGTTCCTGCTCGTCCGCGGCGGCCCGGACGGGCCCTGGACGCTGGAGCGGGCGGCGAGGCGGTCAAAGCCGGAGTGCACCAGCCCCGGACAGGCTTGGGGTCGATGACGCTGGGGGGGGCACCGGGTGGAGCCTCCTCGACCAGCGACGAGGCCCTTTCGGGTGTTCGTTTCCGCTGACGGATCGAGGGAGGCGGACCTCTCGCGACTCGGCGCCGTCGGCCCGTCTCCATTTCGTTTTAGGCGTCCTGGCGCGCCATTCCTTCGCCGTTGCCGGCGCCTAACGCTCGCGGCGATTCGCCCCTTTGCGGGACGCCCGCGCCACCCCGCTCCGCCGTTTCGTCGACTGCGAGCGCCGCCGGCGAAACCATTCGCGAGCCTTCCGTAGCTCACGGACCGTTTCGTAGACGCACCACAATAGAGCAACAGTTCCAA
>DASQJV010000068.1:0-2334 GCA_035630855.1 Allosphingosinicella sp.
CCACAGCAAAGGCGCGACCATGAGCAGGGCGCCGAGGATCAGGGCGGCCCAGCCGAGCGGGGAGAGGCGGCCGCGCTCCATCAGCGTCGCCCTCCTCTTCCTCTCCCGCTTTCCGCGGGAGAGGGAGGACCCAGGCCGAAGGCCTGGGGGGTGAGGGTCTTGCCGAGTCCGAAGTACAGACCCTCACCTCCCATCGCTTCGCGACGGGCCCCTCCTCTCCCGTAAGGACGGGAGAGGGGTGTGAATTCACTACCGCCCACCCTGGCCTCCGCTCGCGCGGCCGGTGGCCCAATATTGGGTGAGGGTGACGGCGAGGATGATCAGGAACAGGACCTCGGCCGCGGCGCTGGCGTAGCCCAGCTCCCAGCGGCCGAAGGCGGTCTCGAACAGGAACAGGACGGCGGTGCGCGACGCGCCGCTCGGCCCGCCGGCGGTGAGCAGCTGCGACTGGCCGAAGATCTGAAGCTGGGCCGCCGTCTGGAGCATGACGACGAGGACGATCGTCCGCCTCAGCGAGGGCAAGGTGATCCTGCGGAAGGTCTGCCAGCGGGTCGCACTGTCGAGCGCGGCGGCCTCGTACATGTCGCCCGGTATCTGCTGGAGCCCGGCGAGGAAGAGCAGCATCGGCAGGCCCAGCGACCACCAGATGGTGGTCAGAGCGATCGCCGGGAGCACGAGGTCGGGATCGCTGAGGAAGGCGAGCGGCCGCCAGCCCGCCGCCTGCCAGGCCTCGCCGAGCAGGCCCGCGTCGGGGGCGAGGACGAAGCGCCAGATCAGGGTGACGATGGTCACCGACAGGACCGCCGAGGAGAAGAAGATGCCGCGGATCGCCGCCGCCGCCCGGCCGGCATTGTTGAGCGCGAGCGCGAGCATCAGCGCGAGAATTGTCAGCACCGGGACGATCATCAAAGTGACCAGGAAGGTGTTGGCGAGCGAGGTCGCGAAGACCGGGTCGGCCGCCAGCCGCGCATAATTGCCGAGGCCGACGAAGGTGCCGCCGCCGAACAGGTCGACCCGGTGGAGGCTCAGCCACAGCCCCCGGAACAGAGGGAAGATGAGGATCAGCGAATAGAGCGCGAGGAAGGGCGCGACGAACAGCAGGCCGCGCCAGTCGCGCTCGGCGTTCACGCCCGCGCCTGCGGATGGAAGGCGGCGCCATCGGGCCCGAACAGATGGGCGGCCGCCCCGTCCATCCTGAGGCCGATCCTGTCGCCGACCTGGAGCCGGCTGTCGCCGACGTCCTGGGCGATCACCTCCAGCCCGTCGGCGAGGACCGAATAGACGAGGGTGCGCTCGCCGAGCCGCTCGAGCAGCTCGACCCTGGCGTCGGCGGCGCCGGCGCCGGAGGCGGCGACCGACACCATCTCCGGCCTGAGCCCGAGCTGGAGCGGCCCGTCCGCGGGCAGACCCTCGCGCCTCACCCTTGTCTCGAGCTCGGCGCCGTCGCCGAGGCGGACCCGGGCGAGCGGCCCGTCTCCGGTCGCCAGGGTGACCGGCGCAAGCGTCATCGCCGGCGAGCCGACGAAGCGGGCGACGAAGGCATTGGCCGGACGGGCGTAGATCTCCATCGGCGGACCGACCTGCTGGATCCGCCGGTCGTTCATGACGACGATGCGGTCGGCCAGGGTCATCGCCTCGGCCTGGTCGTGGGTGACCATGATCAGCGCCGCGTCGACCCGCTGCCTGAGCTGGGCGAGCTCGACCCGGGTCCGCATCCTCAGCGCGGCGTCGAGGTTGGACAGAGGCTCGTCGAGCAGGAACAGCTTGGGGTTCTTGACGATCGCACGGCCGATCGCGACCCGCTGCCTTTGCCCGCCCGACATCTGCCCGGGCTTCCTGTCGAGCTGGGCCTCGATCTCGAGCACCCGGGCCGCCTCGGCCACCCGCGCCTCGATCTCGTCCTTCGGCACCTTCGCGTTGCGAAGCCCGAACGCCATGTTCTCGCGGACGGTCATGTGCGGGTAGAGCGCATAATGCTGGAACACCATCGCCACCCCGCGCCGGCCGGGCGGAAGCCGGTCGATCCGCTCGCCGTCGAGCCGGACCTCCCCGGAATCCGCCGTCTCCAGCCCGGCGATGATCCGGAGCAGGGTCGACTTGCCGGAGCCGGAAGGCCCGAGGAAGGCGACGAACTCCTTCGCCTCCATGGCCAGCGAGACGTCGTCCAGAACGAGCGTCTCGCCATAGGCCTTGCGGACGTTGCTAAGCTCCAGACTGGGCAATGATTTCCCCTCCGCGGCGGCGATTTGTCGGATAAGTGCGCGGCGTCGTCAATGGCTCCGAATCATGATGCTGGACTTGTTCCGGCATTCAGTCCTGAAGCCGGTGCGGAGG
>DASQJV010000069.1:0-2041 GCA_035630855.1 Allosphingosinicella sp.
CATTTGTGGCGCACGATCATGGCGTTCCTGGACCGCAACGGGCGGGCTGCCCACTGACCTGTTGCCTCTCCCTGTAAAGGGAGGGGTTAGGGGTGGGTGGCGCCGCAGGCGCCCTCGGTCTGAGAGACCTTGGCTCGCTCCGCTCGCACCCACCCCCGGCCCCTCCCTTGCAGGGAGGGGAGTTTAAGATATATCTTGACTGTCCTTCCCGCCAAGATATATCGCAGCCTATCTGAGATAGGAGAGTCGCCATGCGCTTCAAAATCCACGGCTGCGGCCCCCGCGGCTTCGATTTTCCCGAAGGTCTATTCGCCATGGGCCTCGGCGGACGGGGTTGGGGCCGCGGCTGGGGCGATTGGGACTCGGGCTGGGGCGGCGGCCATCATGGCCGGCGCGGCAGCCGGCGCCGCGTGTTCGATGCCGGCGAACTGAAGCTCGTCCTGCTCAAGCTGATCGAGGACCAGGCCCGCCACGGCTACGACCTGATCCGCGCGGTCGAGGATTTGACCCACGGGACCTACGCGCCGAGCCCGGGCGTGGTCTATCCGACGCTGACCATGCTCCAGGACATGGGGCTGATCGAGGAGGCGAAGGGCGAGGGCTCGCGCAAGGCGTTCCAGATCACCGCCGAGGGCAGGGCCCATCTCGAGGAGAAGGCCGAGGAGATTGCTGCCCTGTTCGAGCGGCTCGAGGATCTCGGCAGCGACCACCGCAAGGCCGGCGGCGCGCCGATCCGCCGCTCGGTCGGCAATCTGCTCTCCGCGCTGTGGCACAAGGTCACCAGCGACGGGGCCAACGAGGAGATGCTCCACCGCGTCGCCGAAATCCTCGACGAGGCGGCGCAGAAGATCGAGCGGCTGAAATAAGCCTCGTCGCCGGCGCCGCGATTCAGTCGGCGGGCCATGGGGCGATAAGCTAGTCGTCCAGTCCGTAAGGGTCCGGCGTCTGCATCTGCCGGCCGCCATCATGCTGGCGGATGATGCGGATATAGGCGTCGACCAGCTCCTGGTTGACCTCGTCCCAACCATAATGCTGGCTGACCGCATAGCCGGCCTCGCCCGCGGCGCGCCGAGCGTCTTCGTTGGTGCAATAGAGCGAGAGCGCCTCGCAAAATTGCTCGATCGCGCCGGGACGGATCAGCCGGCCGGTGACGTGGTCGGTGACCAGGCACTGACTGCCGGTGGCGATCGCGGCGACGACCGGAATGCGGACGGCCATCGCCTCCAGCGTGACGTTGCCGAACGTCTCGGTTACCGACGGGTTGAACAGCATGTCCATCGAGGCGACCGCGCGGCCTAGGTCCGGACCCGCCTGGAAGCCCGCGAAGCAGGCGTCGGGCAGGCGCTTCTCGAACCATTCGCGCGCCGGGCCGTCGCCCACCACCAGCACCTTGTGGCGGATCTGCCTCCGGGTCAGCCGGTCGACCGCGTCGGAAAAGACGTCGAGGCCCTTCTCCATCACCAGCCGGCCCGTGAAGCCGACCACGGGGACATCGTCGGCGATGCCCAGGCTGCGCCGCCATTCCATGTCGCGCCGCTCGGGGTTGAAGATCTCGCGGTCGATGCCGCGGGTCCAGATGCCGACGTCGTAGTTCATCCGCTGGTCGCGCAGGAGCTGGGCCATCGAATCCGAGGGGGCGAAGATCGCGTCGCAGCGGCGGTAGAAGCGCCTGAGGATGGCGAGCACCACCGGCTCGAGAAAGGCCATGCCGTAATAGCGTGGATAGGTTTCGAAGCGCGTGTGGACGGACGCGACCACCGGCAAGTCCCATTTGTGGGCGAGGGTGACCGCGCGATGGCCGGTGATTTCCGGGCTGGCGACGTGGAAGATATTGGGCCGGAACGCCTTGAGGTCGCGCCGCACGCGCGGCGGGATCGCCACTCCGATCCGGTATTCGGGCCGGCCGGGAAATGGCACTGCGGGAACGTCGACGAGATCCCCGGTCGGCGGGAAGGCCGGCGTACGGGTGGTTGGCGAATAGGCGCGGACTTCGGCGCCCTGGCGCAGCAAATAGCCGGCCAGGCGGTTCAGCGCCTGGTTC
>DASQJV010000070.1:0-5252 GCA_035630855.1 Allosphingosinicella sp.
CACAGCGACGTGCCGAGCAGCTCCGCCCGCCGCTTCAGCGACAGCCGCGGCCGGAACGGGTGGGCGACGTAGGTGGCGATCGCGTAGCAGCTGCTCTGGGCGACCATGCCGACGACGAGCGCCCAGTAATTGCGGAACCACAAAGCGGCGCTGATCGTGATCGCGAACGCCGCGATTCGCGAGCTGATCCTCATCTTGAGGTCGCGGCCGAAGGCGAGCTGCCGGTCGAACTCGACGACCCCGATATTGGCCAGCCCGAGCACCAGGAAGCGAACCGACAGCACCGCCAGCACGGCGGTCAGCGCCGGCTGTCCGTAGAGATGGCCGACGAGGGGCGCGGTCGCCAGGGCGAGCAGCCCCATCGTCCCGAACACGATCAGCTGGATCGTCCAGGCCGTGTCGAGATGCTCGCGATCCCATTCCTTGATCCTGAGCAGGGCCTGCCACAGCCCGACCGCGCCGAGCAGCTCGACCAGCGCCAGGGTGGCGACGGCGAGGCCGAGGATTCCGAAATCCTCCGGATGCAGGAGCCGGGCGAGGATGAAGACCGAAATCAGGCCGATGAAGCGCATCAGCCATTGCATCGTCACGGCGATCACCGCGCTCCGGTAGAGCGCGTTGCGGGAGGCGGGTTCGCTCACCGGCCGGCGCTCATGCCGGCTGCCGGCGGGGCGAGACCGCCGCCGGAGTGCCGCTCGGCCGGGGGCGCAATCCTTCGTCCAGCACGCGCGCCAGGCGGGTCAGCGCCGCGGTGATGGCCGGGAAGCCCTCCGCGCCATCATCGGCGATTCCCGGCAGGACCACCGTTTCGGCCACGAAATCCGGCGACATTTGGCGAAGGCGCCACTCCGTGTCCTCGTCGAGCAGGACGACGGCGTCGGCGCGTTCGAGATCGGCCACCGACAGGGCCCTGGACCGGTGCCCGGCGAGGTCGACCCCGAATTGCGCGGCGGCCGCAACGGTCGCCGCCGAGGGCGACGCACCGCGCCTCGGCACATGGCCGAACGAGGCGACCTCCACGGGCAGCCCCGCCAGCCGAAGCCGGAGCAGCCGCTCGCCGAAAGCGCTCCGGCAGACGTTGTTGCGCCCGACCAGGATCAGCCGGAGCGGCCGGCCCCGGGCGCGGTCGGAAATCCGGAGCACCATGTCCTCGAAGCGGATCCGGTTCCGGCGCCTGCGGCCGGGCATCCGCTTGAGCAGGGCACGGCGCGCGCGCTCGGCCAGCGTCCGGCGCTCCTCGCGCCAAGGTTCGGGATCGTCCGCCGCCCAGGAATCCGCCGTCTTTCGGGCCAACGCCAGCCGGAAGGCGGTCGCCAGGCCGGCCGCCGCCGCCGGCAGGCGCCGGAGGCCGCCCGCTTCCTCGAACCGGTTCACCACCCGGTCGAACTCGCCGGTGAGGTCGGCCTTGCGAACTCCGGCCTCGTAGGTGCCCCGTCCTCCGCGATCGTGCCGTGTGAGGTCCCACCACAGCGCCGGGAAATCCGCTCCCGCCGCCACCGCCAGCGGAAGCGATCCCCAAAAGCGCGGGTTAACCTCGAGCAGCACGTGGCGGCCGGAGCGGCGGTCGACCCGGAACTCGAACATCGCGACTCCGTCGAGCCGGGCGGCCTCTGCAAGGTGCTCCGCGGCCGCGAGCAGGGCCGGATCGGCGGGCTCGCTCACCCGGCTCGTGCTGGCGCCGGTGTCCGAGCTCTCGTGCAGCCGGCGGTGCTGGTAGGCGAGCAGGATCCGTCCGTCCCGGGCCAGCACCGACAGGCCGACCCCCATTCCCGGGAAGAAGCTCTCGGCGACGCAGCCGTCCCAGGCGCCCGAGCGCAATTGCCGGTCGAGCTCGGCGGCGTCGCGAACGACGAGCGCCGAGCGCTTGGTCTCGACGTCTCCGAGCACGTAGGAGGCCCGCGGCTTGAGGACGAGCGGCAGTCCGAGCGCTGCGCCCAGGGCCTCCGCGGATTCGCCGCTGCCGAGCAGCCGGCCGAACGCCACTTCGACGCCGTGGCTCTGGGCCAGCGCCCGGGTGTTGGCCTTGTCGCTGAAGATGGCCAGCGCCGCTTCGTTGGCGATCCCGATCCGCTCGCGTCCGAGCGCTTCGGCATGGTGGCGGAGCATGAACAGGCCGCTGTCGCTGGTCGGCACGACCTTGCGGAAGCCATAGTCGGCGATGATCCTGGCCAGCGCCGACTCCCATTTTTCGGGGTCGAGCGGGTAGGGCGGCAGCCGGTGCGCGGCGGCGATGTAGCGGGACCTGAGCGCGGGCGAGGAGAAATCCGACGGCGCGGCATGGACCTCCACCCCCCGCCGCCCGAGCGAGCGGGCGATGGCGAGGAAGGCGCGCAGATCATCGCCCAAAAGCAGCACGCGTTCCGGCATCTTCCTCGCTTCGCCTCGGACCTTCGCCGCCGCTATGCGCTCCGGGCGGTTCAAATATCCCTAACGGACGGGAGAGATTCTCCCCTCCCCGCAAGGGAAGGGGCTGGGGCGGGCTGGCCCCTTGCTCCGATCAACGGGGCCCGCCACACTCGCCGCCATGCCCGCCCAGGCCGCCGCCCGCCAGGCGCTCCGCCAGATGCTCGACTTCGCGCTTCCGCCGCGCTGTCCGGGCTGCGGCGCGATCACCGGCGAGCCGCACCGATTCTGCCTCGACTGCTGGCGCTCGCTGACCTTCCTCGGCGAGCCCTGCTGCGCGCGCTGCGGCCTGCCGTTCGAATATGGCGGGAAGGAGGAGGCCTGGTGCGCGAGCTGCCTCGCCGAGCCTCCGCCCTTCGACAGCCTTCGCGCCGCCGTCGCTTATGGCGAGACCAGCCGCCAGGTCGCCCTCAGGCTCAAATATAGCGGCCGCCCGGGCCTCGCCCAGATCCTCGCCCATTTCATGGTCCGCCACGTCGCGGCGGGGGAGGGCGACGCCCTGCTCGTCCCGGTGCCGCTCCACCGCCGGCGGATCTGGAGCCGCGGCTACAACCAGGCGGCCCTGATCGCCTCGGCGCTGTCCCGACGCACCGGCCTTCCCGCCGGCCTCGACCTCCTCCGCCGGACCCGGGCGACTCCGCCGCTTCGGGGCCTCGGCCGCCGCGAGCGAGCGCTCGCCGTCCGCGGCGCCTTCCGGGTCGCTCCGGGCGCGAAGGAGCGGCTCGCCGGCCGGCGGATCATCCTCGTCGACGACGTCTATGCCAGCGGCGCCACCGCCTCGGCCTGCGCCCGGACCCTGAAGCGGGCGGGCGCCGCCTCGGTCGACATATTGTGCTGGGCGCGCGTCGTCCGGGTCGACGAACCGTGAACCTATCGCCGCCCACTTTGTTCTCCTAGGGACGGCTGACCCAATTCAGGAGCAGATGATGGCCCGAGTCGAGATCTACACCAAGTTCGGCTGCCCCTATTGCGCCCGGGCGAAGCGGCTGCTCGAGGACAAGGGCGCCGATTACGAGGAGTATGAGATCAATTCGCTGCCCGGCAAGCGCGAGGAGATGCTCGGCCGGTCCAACGGCCGGACCACCGTCCCCCAGATCTTCATCGACGGCCGCCACGTCGGCGGCTCCGACGACCTCGCCGAGCTCGAGCGCGGCGGACGGCTCGATCCCCTGCTCCAGGGCGAGGGCGCGGAAGGCTGAGGCCGGCGCGCGAGCAGCCTTATTGGAGGCTCGTGCCCCTCGGCCGGGCGAAGGTCACCGTCACCCGGTCGAAGTCGTGCGCCGATCCGCTGCGGACGGCGATTCCCTTTCCGCCGGCGGATTCCGACGTCACATAACCGCGACCGGTCGCCAGCGCCGCCTCGACGGCGCGAAGCAAAGCGGCGAGGCCGTCCAGGTCGAGATGGATGACCAATTCGACGTCGTCGTCGGGAAGTTCCGGCTTGGGCCCCGGCGCCATCTTCGATCCTTCGTACCCTTTTGCACCGTTCGATTGCGTTCTACGGCCGGTCGCAAGTCGTCGATCGCAGCCTCGCCGCAACCCTCAGCCTTCATCCCGGCAAGTTTAGGATGAGCGTCCTCCAAATCACAGCGAATGTTTTGCGATTCCGTGAATCGATCGCCAATCGAACGGCGGTCTGAACGGTTTTCATTTCGCGCCCGGGCCGAGATCATTGGGCCGGGCGACGCTTTTGCCTATAAGGCCCTCGAGACTCGTCGCCAGGAGAGGAAGCGGGGATTGGCCTGGAATTTCGCCTACGCGTCATTGTCGCTCGCCGATCCGGGCGGTTCGGGGGCGATCGCGGCGGCGGTCCGCTGGCTCCAGGCGACCCTGCTCGGGACGGTTGCGACCACGGTCGCCGTGATCGCCGTCGCGACGGTCGGGCTGATGATGCTGTCGGGACGGATCGACCTGCGCCGGGGCGCGAGCGTGGTGATCGGCTGCTTCATCCTCTTCGGGGCCTCCGCCATCGCCGCCGGAATCCGCTCGGTCGCCACCGGCGACTTCGCGCCGGCCGAGCCCGTCTACCAGGTCGAGCCGTGGCTTCCTCCGCCGCCGCCGCCTCCGCCTCCCCCTCCCCCGCAAACGGCCCCCGCCGCGCCTTCCGATCCCTACGCCGGAGCGGCGGTTCCGACCCGGTGAGCGCGGCATCGCCGAGCGCTTGACTTCCCGGCCCGCGCCGCCGCACCTCATGGCCGTGACCCGCATCGCCCTCTACCAGGCCCGGACCGGAATCGACCCCGAGGCCAATGCCCGGGCCCTGGTCGCGGCGGTCGAGGAGGCCGCGGCGGGCGGAGCCGCGATCCTGTTCACTCCGGAGATGTCGGGGCTCCTCGACCGCGACCGGGCCCGGGCGGAGGCGAACCTCCAGGTCGAGGCGGCCGATCCGGTGCTCGCGGCGGTCCGCTCGGCGGCGGCCCGGTCCGGAATCTGGGTCCATCTCGGCTCGCTCGCCGTTCGCGGCGAAAGCGGCGGCAAACTCCACAACCGTTCCTATCTCCTCTCGGACACCGGCGAGATCCGGGCGTCCTACGACAAGCTCCACCTCTTCGACGTCGACCTCGCGACCGGGGAGAGCTGGCGCGAATCCCTGTCCTACGTTGCCGGCGGCCGGTCGGTGGTCGCCGACTGCCCGGCCGGGCCGCTCGGCCTGTCGATCTGCTACGATCTGCGCTTTCCCGACCTCTACCGGGCGCTCACCGGCGCGGGGGCGCAAATTCTCGCGGTTCCGGCGGCCTTCACGGTGCCGACCGGGCAGGCGCATTGGCACGTCCTGCTCCGCGCCCGGGCGATCGAGGCCGGCGCCTGGGTCGTCGCCGCCGCCCAGTCGGGCCGCCACGAGGACGGCC
>DASQJV010000071.1:0-3067 GCA_035630855.1 Allosphingosinicella sp.
CATTTTAGGCTCAATTTTCAGTAGTGAAGCTGTCAGCAATATCATTGTCGGCTCAACTTCGATTCTGGCATTACTCGTGTTGTTTCAGCTGGCAAATGCTGACCCCGGAGCCACTCCCGCCGAGGTATTGAATGGCAACGATATCGGTAAGAAAATAGACTACCTTCTTACGTGGAGGGAGCGGACGCCACAAGGTATGCGCCCACTAATGTACGCAACGGTTCTTGCAATGGGCGCTCTGGTTCTTTGGACGACCATACGAAACAACAAAGATAAGCTAGCTACCAGAATATTTTGCTGGGGTCGTGAGGCTCAGCGCTATGCTAAATATAAAGGGCTGAAAGAGAAAATCCTTTGGGGCGTGGTCATCGCACTAGCGGTTGGCGTAACAGGCGGTCTGATGACGGGGGCGATCCAAAGGTTCTTGTCCGGCCTTTGAAACCAAAAGGCTAAAATAGCACTCGGGAAGCCAGCCTGCGGCGATCCTGTCACTAAGCGGTTGGTTGCGAGCGTTACCGGGGATGATCCGAGGCGCGCCACCTCACTCCGCCCCTTCCCGCTACCGCTTGGCCCGCCCCTCCCTCGCAGACCTTATCCTTCGACAGGCTCAGGACGGTCGGACCCGGCGCTAGAATTCATTCCGCGGGCTCTCGCTCGCGCATCGAGACGGAACCCCGCTTCTTCCGTGTCGAGATGACGGGGAGCTCCGCGCGATCCGATCTGGCCAAAACGTCCTTCAAATAGCGCCCCGTATATGAGCGAGGTTCCTGGGCAACATGCTCGGGGGTGCCTTCGGCCACGATCTCCCCGCCCTTGTCTCCGCCTTCGGGCCCAAGGTCCAGAATCCAGTCCGCCGTCTTGATCACCTCAAGGTTGTGCTCGATCACCACCACGGTGTTCCCCTGCTCGACCAGCGCGTGGAGCACCTCGAGCAGCTTGCGCACGTCCTCGAAATGAAGGCCGGTGGTCGGCTCGTCCAAAATGTAGAGCGTCTGCCCGGTCGCGCGGCGCGAGAGCTCCTTGGCGAGCTTGACGCGCTGCGCCTCGCCGCCGCTCAGGGTCGTCGCCTGCTGGCCGACCTTGATGTAGCCGAGCCCGACCTCCTGGAGCATCCGCATCCTGTCGCGGATGGCGGGGACGGCCTTGAACAATTCGGCGGCGCTCTCGACCGTCATGTCGAGCACGTCGGCGATCGAATGGCCCTTGAACTTCACCTCCAGAGTCTCGCGATTGTAGCGCGCCCCATGGCAGACGTCGCAGGTGACGTAGACGTCGGGCAGGAAGTGCATCTCGATCTTGATCAGGCCGTCGCCCGAGCAGGCCTCGCAGCGGCCGCCCTTGACGTTGAAGCTGAAGCGGCCGGGCTTGTAGCCGCGCGCCGCGCTCTCCGGCAGGCCCGCAAACCAGTCGCGGATCTGGGTAAAGGCGCCGGTGTAGGTGGCGGGGTTGGAGCGCGGGGTGCGACCGATCGGCGACTGATCGATGTCGATCACCTTGTCGAGATAATCGAGGCCGGTGAGCTTGTCGTGGCGGCCGGCGGTCATCCGGGCGCCGTTCAGGTGGCGCGCGGCGGCGGCGTAGAGCGTGTCGATGGTGAAGCTCGACTTGCCCGAGCCGGAGACGCCGGTGACGCAGGTGAAGGTGCCCAGGGGAATCGACGCGGTGACGCTCTTGAGGTTGTTGGCGGTGGCGCCGGAGAGGGTGAGCTTCTTGCCCGTGCCCTTGCGGCGCGAGGCGGGGATGGGGACGGCGCGGCGGCCGCTTAAGTAGTCGGCGGTGAGGCTCGTCTCGCACTTGAGGATCTCGTCATAGGTGCCGTGGCAGACGACGTCGCCGCCATGGACTCCGGCGCCCGGCCCCATGTCGATCACATAATCGGCCGAGCGGATCGCGTCCTCGTCATGCTCGACGACGATCACCGTGTTGCCGAGATCGCGCAGGCGGCGAAGCGTGACGAGCAGGCGGTCGTTGTCGCGCTGGTGGAGGCCGATCGAGGGTTCGTCGAGCACGTAGAGCACGCCCGAGAGGCCGGAGCCGATCTGGCTGGCGAGGCGGATGCGCTGGCTCTCGCCGCCGGAGAGCGTGCCCGAGGTGCGGTTGAGATCGAGATAGTCGAGGCCGACATTGTTGAGGAAGCCGAGCCGCTCGTTGATCTCCTTGAGGATGGCGCGGGCGATCTCGTTCTGGGTCGGGGTCAGCTTCTCGTGGAGGGTCTCGAACCAGGCCAAAGCGTGGCGGACGGAGCGGGCGGTGGCCTGCGAGATATGCTCGCCGGCGATCTTCACCGCCAGCGGCTCGGGGCGCAGGCGCGCACCGTGGCAGACCTCGCAGGGGGCGGCGGACTGGTACTTGCTCAGCTCCTCGCGCATCCAGGCGCTCTCGGTCTGGAGCAGGCGGCGGTTGAGATTGCCGATGACGCCGTCGAACGCCTTCTTGACCTCGTAGGACTTGCGGCCGTCGACGAAGCGCAAGGTGACCGGGCGGCCCTTGGTGCCGTTCAGGATGATGTCGTGGACGTCCTCGGGCAGGTCCTGCCAGGGCGTCTCCAGCTCGAAGCCGAATTCGCGGGCGAGAGACCCAAGCACCTGCATGTAATAGGGGCTGGGCGGGTTGGAGCGCGCCCAGGGGACGACCGCGCCTTTCTTGATGCTGAGCGCGTGGTTGGGCACGATCAGCTCGGGATCGAACAATTGCTTCTCGCCGAGCCCGTCGCAGCCCGGGCAGGCGCCCTGCGGCGCGTTGAAGCTGAACAGACGGGGCTCGATCTCGGCGATGGTGAAGCCGGAGACCGGGCAGGCGAATTTTTCACTGAAGGTGATGCGGCCGGCCGGGGCGTTGGTGGCAAGGACCGCGCGCTCGTGCGCTTCCTCCAGCGCCGCGGCGACGCCGACATTTTCCGTGTCCGCCGGCGGCGCGGGGGCGTCGGCCGGGTCGAGATAGACCAGCCCGTCGGCGAGCTTCAGCGCCTGCTCGAGGCTGTCGGCCAGCCGCGTCTCGATCCCTTCGCGCACCACCAGCCGGTCGACGACCACTTCGAGGTCGTGCTTGAAATTCTTCTCGAGCGCCG
>DASQJV010000072.1:0-3270 GCA_035630855.1 Allosphingosinicella sp.
CGCCGAAGATCAGGGGCTGAGCGAGGTCTCCTCCGAACCCGAAATCGAAATGGTAGAGCTGGGCGTCGAGTTCCTTCCCTGCGCTCCGGCCCGCGTCGATCGCACCGGGGAAATAGACTCGAATGACCGAGCTGATCGCGAGCATGTCGACCGCCACCGCGAGTGCCATAGCGATGTCGATCCGCTTACGGTTATTGCTAACTAGAATTTTGACCACCCGATAAATGCCTTGGATGTCAGCTCGCGACTCGGACAATGGGTTTCCGGAAGTTGCAAGCTTCTCCTTGTGGTTTTCCACTATCTTTCCGGCATAGGTGATCCAGACGATACAGACGACTATAACGGAAGATAGCAAAACCATAGACTTGGCCGCTTCGGTCCCATCTATAGGCGGCAAGACAACTGAGAATACTCTTGCGATACTTTCGAAGAATTCGACAATCCACCAGGGAGTTAGGGTGGCCAAGTAGAGAATTACCTCTGCTAGGACGATGTAGAGCAGGAAAAGTCCGGAATGGACGGAAGCGTGGCGTCGAGCGTGCCTCGCCATCACGCCGAAATTGCCGAGTGAGACGTTCTTGAATTCTCGGTGCTGCGAGATGAGCAGACCGCCGACGTCGAGCGAGACGACGATGCCGATCAGCACAGCGCTCGCGTAGGAGTCTTGAATCTCGTTCATGCCCAGCATGCGCGCCTCCCCTTCGGCGTTCAGGCTCGGACAATTACGCGGAAGCCCCCAGTGAGCGAGCGGTTACCATGCGACCGGCAAGCGGCGCCAGAGGCGCATAGGTCCAGTTTGGAGCGAAGCCCGGTGAATGAAAGGAACAGGGAGTGGCCCGCGAGGCCCGGAAGGCGGTCGACCCCGCCGCCGACCTATATGATGCACGTGCCCAGGATGGACGGCGTTCGAACCCCTGTCGGGTGTCGGCGGCTACCGCGACAGCTCCACCGCCGACCCGAAGGACTTGAAACCACGCTGAAGGCGGTCGGAATACTCACCTCGCGCAGGCCTGGCTGCTGGCCGACGAGACTTGGGTCAGCGAGGCGGAGGGCGAAGTGCTGATCGCGATGCCCTGACGGCACCGGCGAAGCTGGAAGCGCACCTTGCGCGCCCGGAAGTCGAGCGAGATCCGGCGGAAGGTCTCGAGCAGGTCGGTTCCGAGCAGCAGCGCCGGTCGGTCGGCGAGTCCGAACACCTCGAAGGGCGGGACGTCGGCGAAGGCCATCGGAACGTTGCGAAGCACCACCGATCCGAGCCTGAGCTCGCCGACCTGGGCGAGCTCGAGCTTGACGCTGGTCCCGGTCACCCCGGTCGCGGTCACCGTCCGGAACTTGCCGAGCCGGCTTCGCACCAGCTTTTCGCGAAGGGCGCTGTTGCCGATCGTGATCTGCGAGCCGGTGTCGATCACCGCGTCGAGCGACAGCCGCCCGGCCTTGACCTCGGTCAGGATCAGCTGGCCGCGCTGGAGCCGGGCGGTGACGACGATGTCGCCGGGGGCGGACTTGACCGGCTTCGACGCGTCCTCGACCCGGATCAGGCGCTTCTCGAAATCCATCATCAGGCGCTGGCGGGCGAGCGCGTCGATTCCGATCAGGCCGGCGCCGCCGAGATCGGCCTCGCGAAGCGCTGGAAGCTGGAGGTTCCTGATCGTGGTCGGGCCGAGGCTGAGCGCCTCGACATGCACCCGGTCGACGATGTTGCGGTCGGTCATGTTGTTGAGGGTGACCGGAGTCCCCAGCGGAAGCCGAAGGTCGCGGGCGATCCGGAGGCCGACCACCGAGGTGTCGGCGCCGCTGTCGACGACGAACTGGTAGGGCCCCTGGCCGTTGACGCGGACCTCGACGCTGAGCCTGGTCTCGACCTTGCGGGCGCCGATGTCGTCGCCGCCGATCGCCAGCGACTCGTCGATCGCCGCGGGCGGGAGCGGAGGCAGGGTCGAGGGCCCGGGCGGCGCCGGCCTCGGCCTGCTTATCCGGGGCGGCTCCCCGGCCGGCTGGGCGCCGGCGAGGGCGGAGCCGATCAGGAGCCAGGCCAGCGCGGCGAAGGGGCGGGGGAGCGGCATTCTCCTCCGGGGATTATCTCGCCCGCCGCCCGCCTTCCACGATTATTCGACCAAGCGGCGGGGAGCGGCTTCGAGCAGCCGGACGAGGCCTTGCGGAATCACGCCCTGGCCATTGCGGACGGCCGCAGGCTTATGCCAGAGCCACGTCCGGATGCAGAAGTTTTCACTTGGCAGGCGGCCCTGGCAGTGGCGGCCGCCGGTCCGTTCGAGGGCCATCGAATGGTCCTGCTTCGCGACGGCGGCGGGCCTTTCGCTGCTCTTCCTGCTGGCGCTTCTGATCCAGGGCCGAAAGTACCTGGCGGGCGGAGTTCACGTAGCATTGATCGTCGGGCTGTGCCTGGCCATGGGATATTGGAACCGCACGAAGCGTCTGCGGGAACGCGCGTATCGCCTCCTGCCTTGAGGGGGGCCGCTTGTATCCGATCCGGTTGTGATTTGAATTGACCCCCGATCCGCACGGAACCTAGCTTTGCTCGTCTCGAATTTTTCGATCCGGGACCTGGCTCGCAAAGGACCATCCATGATCAGGACCGATATCAAGCGCATGATGATTTCCGCCACGGTCGTGGTCGGCGCCGCAATGGCCTCGGCCGGGCCGGTGCAGGCCTCGGATCCGGACGCCCTCTACCATTATTATTATTCGAACCAGGACTATAGCGAGTCGGTCGGCGAGGCCGAGGATCGCTGCAATTCCTGGGGCATCAGCTGGCACCAGCTCTGGGGCACCACAGGGCCCAACGTCCATTCGGAAATCTGGGCCTATTGCCGGAACGGCCAGCTCTCCCTCGAGTAGGAGTGACAGTCACTCGTGACTGTCACTCCCGTCGTCTGCTTCAATCGTACCGGCCGAGATGGGCGCAGCTGCTCTGGTCGAGATGGATCGCGGTGCCCCGGCTCGTCGCCCGGACCTCGTCGCCGACCTTGCAGCGAAGCTGGCGGGCGGGGACGCTGATCTGGCCGATCCTGCCGTCGGCGGTCCGGGCGACGATCCTGACGGTCGGCCCATAAGGCAGGCCCTCCGGCTCCGGTCCGACGAAGGTCACGGTGGCCCGCACCGCGCGTGCAGGCTGCTTCGGGAGCAGGACGACAATCGCCGCCAGGGCCAGGCAGAAGAGGATTCCCCCGCCGATCAGGATCCAGCGCGTCACCTTGACCCATCGCATGGCGCCTTGTGGGGCGAACCCGAGCCCTCGGCAAGCGGCGGCTC
>DASQJV010000073.1:0-3308 GCA_035630855.1 Allosphingosinicella sp.
CGTTCGAGCACTTTCTCAGGGTGGCGGGGAGGCCGGATCTTAGCCCCCCGCAGATCGGTTGTTTCACCGATGCCGCTCCGCGGTTCCGATCCTATGCCGTAACCACGCCAACTTCGGAAACGGATCATGGGATTTCCAGGCACGCGATCGTTCTTGCCGGTGCTGATGTCCCGCCTCGCCGCCGCCTGCCTGCTCGCTGGGTCCGTCTCCAGCTGCTCGACCCCCGAGCGGCTGAGCGCGGTTCCAGCCGCCCAGACCGCCCTCGCCCAGCCGGCGATCGGCAACGCCCGCTATCTGGTCGGGCTGGATTCCGGACCGCTGGCGGACGAAGCCCGGCAGGCGCTCCGCAAGGAACAGGCGTGGCTGGATTCGCAGGGGCGTCAGGGGCCGCTGCCGCCGGCTTATTATCTGGCCATATCGGGCGGGGCCGACGACGGCGCGTTCGGCGCCGGCCTGCTCACCGGCTGGACGGCCGCCGGGACCCGGCCCGACTTCAAGGTCGTCACCGGAGTGAGCACCGGCGCCCTCGCGGCGCCCTTCGCCTTCCTCGGCCCGGCTTACGATCCGATGCTCGAGAAGGTCTACACCACCATCTCCGCCCGCGACGTCTTCAAGAAGCGCGGCATGGTCCGGGGCGTGATGGCGGACGGCATGGCCGATTCCGCGCCGCTTCGGCGGATGATCGACCATTATGTCGACAAGAAGCTGCTCGACGCGATCGCCGGCGAATATGCCAAGGGCCGGCTGCTGCTGGTCGGGACCGCCGACCTCGACGCCCTCGAGCCGGTGATCTGGAACATGACCGCGATCGCCGCCAGCCAGGATCCCCGCGCTCCGGAGCTGTTCCGCCGGGTCCTCGTCGCCTCGGCCTCGATCCCGGGGCTGTTCCCGCCGGTGATGATCGACGTCACCGTCGACGGAGTCCGGCACCAGGAGATGCATGTCGACGGCGGCACGATGGCCCAGATCTTCCTCTATCCGCCTTCGCTGACCTCCGGTTCGGGCGCGGCGATCGCGCCGCGGCGGCGGGTGCTCTACCTGATCCGCAACTCGAGGACGGACGCCGACTGGACGAACGTGAAGCGCCGGACTCTTCCCATCGCCTCGCGCGCGGTAAGCTCCCTCATCCGGACGCAGGGGATCGGCGACCTTTACCGGATCTACGCCACCAGCCGGCGCGACGGGCTCGAATATAATCTCGCCGTCATCCCCTCGAGCTTCAAGGCCGCGCGCAGCGGGCCGTTCGACACCAATTACATGCGCGAGCTCTACGCGCTCGGGCGGGACGCGGGGGCGAAGGGCTATGAGTGGCGCAACACGCCTCCGGGCTACGACCAGGACTCGGCGGATTGAGCCCCTTCGTCCGTCGCGCCGCAGGCTCGGGGATTGCCCCGGTAGGCAGGAACCGCGGCCAGGCCATAGACGGGCCTGACCGAGCTTAGGGAGACACGACATGCGACTTTCCTTCGCCATTGCCGCCATCGCCTTGCTGGCGACCCCCGTCGACGCCGCCAAGCCGCCGCTGACCTGGGACGGCCTTACCCTGGTCAAGTCCAGGCGGCTGGAGAATGTCTATCTTCTGCCGGGCGCCGACTTTCGAGGCTACACCAAGGTGATGCTGGATCCGGCCGAAGTCGCGTTCCGCAAGAACTGGCAGCGGGATCACAATTCGATCGGCCGGAGCCTTTCGGGAGACGTGACCGACAGGCACGCGCGCGGAATCCTCGACGAGGCCCAGAAGCGCTTCGACCGCGAGTTCGCCCAGGCCTTCCAGAAGGCCGGCTATGAGATCGTGACCGAGCCGGGAGAGGACGTGCTTCGGGTCTCCCTTGGACTCCTCAACCTCGACGTCCAGGCCCCCGACACGAGGTCCGCCGTCCGCTCGCGCACCTATTCGAGAGAGGCGGGACAGGCGACTCTGGTCGTCCAGGTCAAGGATTCGCTGAGCGGCCAGCTGCTCGGCCGGGCGATCGACTCGCAATGGGCGGGGGACACCGGCTCGCTGATGCGCAACAAGGCCATGAACATCGCCGACTTCGAGGCGCTGTTCGCCCAATGGGCGAAGCGGAGCACCCAGGGCCTCGCCGAGCTGAAGGCCTTGTCTCCCGTCGACGCCGGCGGGACCCTCCGCAAGCGATGACCGGCCCCGAAGCGCGGGCTTGAGAGAATTCCGGTTCGACCGTTGCCGGCTTGCGGCTCCCGTTGTCGAGGCGCGAGCCGCGGTTCCGCCGCCGATGTCTGAATCAGGCCCGCCGTTCGGATCGATGGCAGGGGAGCCAAGGACGCGGTGGGACGTGGGCTAGAGGTGTGCCCCACCGCGCCGAGACTACGCCTGGGACGGGGGGGCGATCCCAGCGCGCAACGGAATTTCGATCCATTTCAGCTCTCTCGAGATGCAACGGCCCGAATTTCCGTAACCGTAGAAGTGCCACTCGCAAGTCGCTGGCACTATAGGGGTTTCACCCGAGCTCCGCCTGTTGCGGCCCTTACCGCTGGTTCCCCGGTCATGGAAGCGGTGGCGGGACCGATCATTCCGCTGGATGAGGCGCGGCAGCCGGAGGCGCCGACGAAGCGGCCAGGCGTCCGCGGGCCCAGCGAAGGTAGAGGGCGGAGATCGCCATTCCCACGACCAGATAAAGAAGCACGGCGGCCAGCATCGCGGGATCGATGTCGAAGCTGTGCTGGATCATCAGCACGGCGAGTCCCGGATGTCGTGTCGCGGCGGCTTGGGCGAGCGCCATCCTGTGGCGGGGATCGGGGCCGCCGAGCAGGTGCCCGCAGGCCAGTCCGACCGCCTCCGCCGTGACGATCGCGAGAAGCGTTCCGTTGCCGACGAGCTCGAGGAGCTGGTCGTGAGCGGCGGCAACGATCAATCCGATCAGGACGGCCAGGGCGGCAAACGCGACGAACCCGACTACCGGCGAAGCCCGCCGGGCGGCGGCCGGTGCGAGGCCGGCCAGGAATATGCCGGCCAGCAAGGGAAGCATGATCGTGGTCACCAGGAGCAGTGCGACCGCCCCGACACGGATGCTGGCCGTTCCGCCGGTGACCGTCGTCAGGAGAGCGAGCGTCGCCGGCACCACCGGCACCGCGAGCATCAGCAGTCCGGCATACATGCCCACCACGTAGGACGTGTCGGCGCCGGCCTCGATCATCTTCCTTGCCCCCAAAGGCGCGAGCGGCGACAGGGCCATGGCGACGATTCCCACCTTCACGGCAGGCTCCAGCGGCAGCACCATCGCCGCGGCGAAGGCGGCGAGCGGAACCGCGACATAGACGGCGACGAATCCGCGGAACAGGAGAAGGGG
>DASQJV010000074.1:0-3366 GCA_035630855.1 Allosphingosinicella sp.
GCCGTTGACCGGCCCCATCACCTGCTCGTCGGAAACCTCGCAATCGTCGAAGACGAGCTCGCCGGTCGGCGATCCCCGCATCCCCATCTTGTCGAGCTTCTGGCCGAGGCTGAAGCCGGGCATGTCCTTCTCGATCAGGAAGGTGGTGATTCCGCGGCTCCCCTCCCCCGTCTTGGCGTAGACGACGAGCGTGTCGGCGTGATGGGCGTTGGTGATCCAGAATTTGGTGCCGTTGAGGACGTAGCCGCCCTGCACCTTCTCGGCCCGAAGCTTCATCGAGACGACGTCGGAGCCGGCGCCCGCCTCCGACATGGCGAGCGACCCGACATGCTCGCCCGAGATCAATTTGGGCAGATATTTCGCCTTCTGCTCCGGGCTCGCCCAGCGGCGTATCTGGTTGACGCACAGGTTCGAATGTGCCCCGTAGGAGAGTCCGATCGAGGCCGAGGCGCGGGCCACTTCCTCCTGCGCGATCACATGCTCGAGATAGCCGAGGCCGAGCCCGCCATCCTCCTCGGCAACGGTGATGCCATGGAGGCCGAGCGCGCCCATTTCGGGCCAAAGGTCCCTTGGGAACCAGTCGTCCGCGTCGATCTTCGCGGCGAGCGGCGCGATCCGGTCCGCGGCGAACCGCTCCGTCGTGTCGCGGATCGCGTCCGCCATCTCGCCAAGCGCGAAGTCGAGCCCGATAGCGGCCATGCCTGATCTCCTGTTTCGGCGGCGGCCCTAGCAGAGGGGCCCGGATTTGAACAAGGCGGGGCGACGGCAACCCCATTCCGTTCGGGCCGAGCTTGTCGAAGCCCTCCCCTTGCTTATCTGGTGAAGAGAAGGAAAGGGCTTCGACAGGCTCAGCCCGAACGGTTTTGGAGTTCCCGATGCAAGCGAACGATCCCATCGTCATCCTCTCCTACGCCCGGACCCCGATGGGCAGCTTCCAGGGCAGCCTCGCCGGCGCCTCCGCCACCGAGCTCGGCGCCGCCGCCGTCCGGGCCGCGGTCGAGCGGGCCGGAATCTCCGGCGAGGAGGTCGACAAGATCTTCATGGGCTGCGTCCTCCCCGCCGGCCTCGGCCAGGCCCCGGCCCGCCAGGCCGCGCTCGGCGCCGGCCTTCCCCGCTCGACCGAGGCGACGACGATCAACAAGGTCTGCGGCTCGGGCATGCAGGCCGTCATGTTCGCCCACGACATGATCGCCGCCGGCTCGGCCGACCTCATCGTCGCCGGCGGCATGGAGTCGATGTCCAACTCGCCTTACCTGATGAAGAAGCACCGCTCCGGCGCCCGGATCGGCCACGACACGGTCTACGACCATATGATGCTCGACGGCCTCGAGGACGCCTATGACGCCGGCCGGGCGATGGGCACCTTCGCCGAGGACGCCGCCCGCGAATATCAGTTCACCCGCTCCGACCAGGACGATTATGCGATCGAGTCGCTTCGACGGGCCAACGCGGCGATCAAATCGGGCGCGTTCGAGCGCGAGATCGTCCCCGTCACCGTGAAGACCCGCAAGGGCGAGGACGTCGTCACGATCGACGAGCAGCCGGGCAAGTCCAACCCCGACAAGATCCCCGGCCTCAAGCCCGCCTTCGCCAAGGACGGCACCATCACCGCGGCCAACGCCTCGTCCATCTCCGACGGCGCCGCGGCGCTGGTCATCACCCGCCAGAGCGTCGCCGACCGGCTCGGAGTCAGGCCGGTCGCCCGGATCGTCGCCCACGCCGCCCACGCCCAGGCCCCCAACCTGTTCACCAGCGCCCCCGTCCCGGCGGTCCGCAAGGCGCTCGACAGGGCCGGCTGGAGCGTCGGCGACGTCGATCTCTACGAGGTCAACGAAGCCTTCGCCTGCGTCGCCATGATCGCCATGCGCGACCTCGGAATCCCCCGAGAGGCCTTGAACGTCCACGGCGGCGCGACGGCGCTCGGCCACCCGATCGGCGCTTCGGGCGCTCGCCTGCTGGCGACCCTGCTCTCGGCCCTGGAAACCCACGGCCGGAAGCGGGGCCTCGCCACCCTCTGCATCGGCGGCGGCGAAGCGACGGCGATGGCGGTGGAGCTGGTGGATTGATGCGCGGGGCGGGTCCGCCCGCCGCCGATCCGGACGCCTATGTCGCCGGTCTCTCGGGATGGCAGCGCGGGCGTGTCGAGACCTTGCGGTCCGCCGTCCGGCGCGTGCCGGACGTCGATGAAGCCATCAAATGGGGCCATCTCGTCTATCTGGCGAACGGCCCCGCCTTCCTGATCCGAAGCGAGGAGACCCGAGTCCTGTTCGGCTTCTGGCGCGGCCGGCGCCTGCTCGCGCTCGAGCCACGCCTCAAGCCGGGCGGAAAATATGAAATGGCGACCCTGGAGCTGCGCGAGGACACTGTGCTCGATGGAGCGCTCGCCGAGCAACTCGCCCGCGAGGCTGTCGCCCTGAACCGAAGCCTCGGCGATCCGACCATTCTGCCGCCCGGCTGATTGGAAACGGTCGGGCGGAGAAGACGCCGGTCGGAGCTATCCTCCGCTTCGCCAGCTCAGCCTGAGCGGTCTTCGGCGTGACGGCAGTCACCAATTCGGATCATGGCCCTAGGTTCCGATCAGCGCCTTCAGCTTCTCGCCGAATAAGATGACGCCGCTGAAGAAAGTGAGCGCCGACAAGTTCGAAGCCACAACGAACCCCTTGCTCGGCAAATGCGCTACCCGCTCCCCGAGCGTTGCAAGGCTCAGCCGGATGTCAGCGACGTCGGCTCGAGTGGCGGTGCTGTCGGCCCTCAATATCTCGACATGGGCCTCAAGCCTGGCGACGCGAGCTTCCATGCTATTCGATGTGCCATCTCCGCTGCCGGCCTTCAAGCCGCGCGGCTCAGCTGCCCGAGCACTCATGTCGCATATCCGCCTCAACCGTTTCCGCGCAGACCGAAAGTTTCCGATGCAGGCTCATCGTAATTAGAGTAGCGCGGTGATTATGGGGGACAAGCGTTTTCCACCGCTTGAGGCGTTGCATCCAAAGATCGTTTAAGGCCGCTAGCCTACCACCCGTTGCACCGCTCCCACACCGCCTGCACCTCGGTCCCGTCCTCCACCACATGATAGCGCTCGTGTGCCGCCGCCGTCATGCAGGCGTGGTTGGGGGCGATCCGGACCTGGCTTCCGATCGGCAGGCGGGCGAAATCAACCTCGCGGGCGGGGACGAGGCCGTGCTCCTGGTTGGTCGAGGCGATGGCGAGGCCGAGAGGGCGCGCGGTCGCCGGGTCCCACAGGGTTCCATAGCCCGGCTTGTCACGGGCCGGGCCGGAATCCTTGGACATGGCGAGGCCGCCGGCGTCGACCAGCAGATAGCCGAGGTCGCGGCGGTGGCCGATGACGGTGGCGAGGACCGACAAGGC
>DASQJV010000075.1:0-12103 GCA_035630855.1 Allosphingosinicella sp.
GCTCGGGGCGGAACAGCCCTTCCTTTTCCCAGCGGTCGTACCAGCGGGATTCGATCTCGGCGGGGTCGAAGGTCTTGGGGAGGTCGGTCATGAGCGGCGCTTAGACGAAGGTCCCGACAGCGCAAACCCCTGGGTCGCCCCAACCCGTCATTCCGGCGATGGCCGGAATCCATGAACACCGCCCAATGCAAACTCGAGCGGCCGTGTTCATGTATCCCGGATCAAGTCCGGGATGACGATTAAAGCGACTTCCCCGTGATCCGGGCGATCTCGCGGGTGACCAGCTCCTCGACCATGTCGGGCAGGTTGCGGTCGAGCCAGTCCTTGAGCAGGGGCTTCAGCATCTCGCGGACCGCGGCTCCGAGCGCGGCGTCGTCGGGCGGAAGCGCGGCCTCCGGGCCGGCGGCGCGGAGCGAGACCAGAGCGGCGAGCGACTGGCGGCTGGCGATGGCGGCGTCGTCGGAGACGAGGCCCTGGCCCTCGCTGACCGGATCCTGGAGCTCGAGCACGTCGTCTTCCTCGGGCGGCGCCGGACGCGGCGCCTCGGCCGGGCGCGAGCCGCGGGCGGGACGCGCCGCGGGGCGGCCATCCTCGGCGATCACCCTTTTGATGGAGGCGAGAATGTCCTCCATCGAGGGTTCCTGGTTAATTTCCCCCATAACGAGGGGCTTATCGCTCAATTCGAAGGCGGTGTCACGGGGGAGTTTGAAGGCCCCGCGATCGGAGAGGGAGAGGTCCCCGCGACCGTCCGGGTCGAGACCGGCGCCGGAGCGGGATCGTCGCTCCAGTCGGACGACCGCTTGCGGGTGCGCTTGTAATGGTCGAGCGGGTCGTAGAGCGTTCCGCCGTCGAGGTTGATGTCCTCCGCCTCGGCCTTGCCCATCGCGTTCAGCAGGGCGAAGCCGGCGACATAGGCGTCGCGGCGGGCGGTGACGAGAAGGACCTGGCTGTTGAGCAGCTCCTGCTCGGCGTTGAGGACGTCGAGGACGTTGCGGGTCCCGACCGTCTGCTCGGCGCGAGTCCCTTCCAGAGCCAGGGTGTTGGCATTGACCGCGATCTGGTTGGATTCGATCGCCTCGACCGCCGCCTGGTAGCTCGAGAAGGCCGCCCTTGTGTTGGCGACGACCAGCCGCTCGGTCTCGACCCCGCGCTCGAGCAGCTGGCTCTGCAGCGCCTGCGCCTGGCGGACTCGGGCGCCGACGAGGCCGCCCTGGTAGATCGGGATCCGGGCGGAGACCCCGAGGCCGCCCTGGAGGATCGTGTCCGGAGCGCCGACGGCGAACTGGCGGTCGGCCGTTCCGAGATAATTGGCGGCGTCGGCGGTGCCGTTGGCGGAGACCGTCGGCAGCCGGTCGGCGCGGGCGACCGACACGTCGCGGCCGGCGGCCCGGGCCTGGGCGGCGATCGAGACGAGGTCGCTGTTGTTGGCGAGAGCGATGTCGACGGCCTCGTCCGGGGTGGCCGGAAGCGCCGGAAGCGGCGGCGGCGGGGTCAGCTCGTCGGGAAGCTCGCCGATCACCCGGCGGTAATTCTCCTCGCTCCCGCTCAGCCGCCCCTCGGCGGTGGCGAGGGCGCTCTGGGCGAGCGCCAGGCGGGCTTCGGACTGGGCGACGTCGGTCCGGGTGAGGTCGCCGACCTCGAAGCGGTCGCGGCTCGCCTGCAAATTGGTCTGAAGCACCCGGACCTGGTTCTGGTTCAGGGTGACGATCGAGCGGTCGCGGATCACGTCCATATAGGCCCCGACCGCCTCGGTGAAGATGTCGCCCTCGGTCGCCTTCAGGCTGGCCCGGCCGGCGAGCACCCGTTCATCGGCGGCTCGGATCGAATTGCGGACCCGGCCGCCGTTGAACAAAGGGTAGCTGACGTCGACCCCGGCGCTGATGTTGCGGCCGGCGCCGCCGCCGGTCTGCATCAAATCCTGGTTGATCCCGGCGGTGCCCGACAGCTGGGGCCGGCCGGCGGCCCGGGCGGCGGCGACGGATTCGTCGAGCGAGCGCAGCTGGGCGCGCTGGGCCATGATCGTGGGATTGCCCGAATAGGTCTTGACCAGAGCTCCGGTCAGGGTCTCCGCGGCATTGGCCGCCGCCCCGATCATCAGCGCCGCCGCCCCCACGGCAGCCATCCACCCTCCCCGCATCGTCCTCGACTCCACTGTCAAAACTTGAACGCCCGCGGCTTCGCGAATCCCGGCAGGATCGCCGCGGCCGCGTCGGCAAACGCCGCCATTCCAAACCCTTCGCCCGCCCGGCGACCGATGGCAAGCCGGGTGACTCCGTTTTCCAGCAGGCCCGAGGCAAGGCGGCCACCCTCGGCGAGCTGGGCGACCAGCGAGCCCGGGACGCACTCGACCGCGCCGTCGATCAGGATGAGATCGTAAGGGGCCTCGCCGGCGCAGCCCAGAGCGAGCGCGCCTTCGACGAGCCTCACGCCGCTGCCGGCGAGGTTGGAGCGGGCCTCCGCGGCGAGCTCCGCATCCTCCTCGACGGCCACCACGGATCCGGTCATCCGGGCCAGCACCGCGGCGGCGTAGCCGGTCGCTGCACCGACGACCAGCGCCCGCTCGCCCGGCCTCGGCGCCGCCTCGGTCAGCAGCCGGCCGAGCGCCATCGGGCTGTTGAAGTCGCGGCCCGGCTTCAGCGGCACGAGCGCGTCGGCATAAGCGAGCGACGCCCGGGCGGCCGGCACGAAACGCTCGCGCGGGACCTCGCCCATGGCGGCGAGCACGCGCGGGTCGTTGGTCCCCGTCGTCCTCAATTGGCTGGCGATCATCGCCCGCCGCATATGGTCGAAATTATGCTCGGTCATCTTTCGCCCGTCTCTTCGCACAACTGTCTTACTGGTGCAATACACCATAGAGTCACAGCGGCTTTTATCGGTAAGGCCTCGGCAGGCCAAGCGGATAGTCCGGGCATGCGAAGCCAGCAGCAAGAGCCGTGCCAGCGGCGGCGTGCGAGGCCCGCAGCGTCTCCTGCGAGCCGTCCGCGTCCGATTGCGGACACCGGCGTCCGCGCGCGGACACCGGCGCGGACCGCGGCCCGCCCTCCGCCCCAGGTAAAGGGCATATAAAATAATGACATACCCACCGCCGGTGAATAGACAAAGGGGGTGGGACCGATCCGGGACATCTTGCGCAGGAATCCGCCGCCCGCTTTGGCGATCGGGCCGGCGGCGGCGATGCTTCGGCCCGCCATGCCCGCCGGGTTGGTGGCCGCCGAGGACCAGGACAGGTGAACGCATCCGACGCCTACCGGACGATCTGGCGCTGGCATTTCTACGCGGGGCTTTTCGTCCTGCCCTTCGTCCTCCTGCTGTCGGTGAGCGGCTCCATCTACCTGTTCAAGCCGCAGATCGACCGGTGGGAGGAGCGCGCCTGGCGCGATCTGCCGACCGAGGGCTCCGTCTCGCCGGACCGGCAACTGGCGGCGGCGCTGGCCGCCAATCCGGGTTCCAGCTTCGACAGCTACCGCCTGCCCGAACGCCCGGGCGACGCCGCCATGGTCCAGATCGGGCTGTCCGGCGGAGGCCAACGCGAGGTCTACGTCTCCCCGCAGGGCGAGGTGCTCGGAGCGCTGGATCCCGAGACGCGGATCTCGGCGACCGTCTCCAAGATCCATGGCACGCTCCTGCTCGGGACTCCGGGGGACTGGCTGGTCGAGCTGGCCGCCAGCTGGACCATCGTCATGATCCTCACCGGCCTCTACATGTGGTGGCCGCGCCCGCTGAGGCTGGCGGGCGCCTTGTGGCCGCGCCTGTCGCTCCGGGGCCGGCCGCTGCTCAAGGATCTCCACCGGGTCGCCGGCTTCTGGATCGCCGGGCTGGTGCTGGTCATGCTCGCCAGCGGCCTTCCCTGGGCCTCCTCCTGGGGCAGCGCCTTCAAATGGGCCCGGACCGAGCTCGGTCTCGTCCAGGGCCCGCAGGACTGGAAGATCGGCGCCGGAAGCAAAGGCGGCCACCATCACGGCTCGGCCGCGCCTGCCGCCACGGCCCGGCCCGAAGGCCTCCCGCTGTCCGCCTTTGTGGCCAGGGCCGAGGCCGAGCGCATGGCCTTTCCGGTGGTGGTCCTGCCGCCCAACGCGCCGCAGCGCTTCGGCCCCCCGACCGGCAAGGACTGGACCGTCAAGTCCGAGACCCAGAACCGCCCGCTCACCCGCCAGGTGACCTACGATTCCGCGACCGGCGCGGAGACCGGCCGCCGGGGCTTTGCCGACACGCATGTCGTGGACCGGGTCGTCAATACCGGAATCGCCTGGCACGAAGGCCAGCTGTTCGGGCTCGCCAACCAGCTGCTCGGCCTGGCGACGGCGCTCGCGCTCGTCGCGATCAGTCTCGCCGGAATCCTCATGTGGCTGAAACGGCGCCCGCAAGGAGAGCTCGGAGCGCCGCGGCCGGCCGGTCCCGTCAGGCTGCGCTGGGCCGTCGCCGCCCTCGCGGTCGCCGGAATCCTGCTGCCCCTGTTCGGCGCCTCGCTCCTTCTCCTGCTCGTTTTCGACCGCGCGATCCGCCGCATCCGCCCGGCCGCCGAGCCGTCCGGTTGACATTCGACCCCAAGCCACGCATTTCCGCGCCGGCGGCCCGATGGCGGAGTGGTTACGCAGAGGACTGCAAATCCTTGCACGCCGGTTCGATTCCGGCTCGGGCCTCCATTCCGGCGAAGTGGCGCTGAAAGCACAGCGTTATCCAGAATTTCCATACGCAAATTAGAGGGTTGGAATCTCTGGTGCTTCCTTGTAAATGAGCCCACGAAACAACGAAAAGCAGGGAGCTAGTCCTTTGTCGAAGCATGTTCACGCCAAGCCCGCCCGTTGGGTCCGTCCCGAGTTGAAGAAGCTGGACGCGGGCTCCGCGGAGGCTAACGGCACCGGGATCAACGACGGCGGTCCCGTCGGAAACGCGCGCTCGTAAGCGCGCCGTTCCTGTAAACGATTTGAAGACGTCCGCCCTCCGGCGGACGTCTTTTTCGTGCGTCTCGCCGTCGCGGGTCTGATTCGTGTCCGCCATCGCAGGTTTCTGGAGTTTCGGGGACGAGGCCCGGGCGGCGGCGCTGTGCGGCCATCTGCTGGACTCGCAGGCGGCCTACGGGCCGCATCGCCGCGACGCTCTCGCCCGGGGCGGCTATGCGGCCGGCCGCTGCCTCTACCGGCTCCTGCCCGAGGACGATCTCGACCGTCAGCCGGTGGCCGGCGAGGACGGGCGCTTCCTGCTCGTCGCCGACCTGCGGATCGACAATCGCGACGAGCTGATCTCCTCACTCTCGCTCGGGACCGCGGCCGCGCCCGGCCTCAGCGATTCCGCCCTGCTCCTGCGCGGCTGGCTCGCCTGGGGCCGAGGGCTGCTCGAGCGGATGATCGGCGATTTCGCCTTCGCCTTGTGGGACGGGCGCGACCGGACCCTGTTGCTCGCCCGCGACACGGCGGGCGAGCGGCCGCTCCACTATCGGCGAGGCGACGGGTTCTTCGCCTTCGCGTCGCTGCCGCTTCCGCTCGCGCGACTGCCGGGAACCGCCTTCGACGTCGATGAGGAGCGGATGGCGGGCTTCGTCGCCGACCTTCCCCCGACAGGGTCCCGGAGCTTCTTCGCCGGCGTCAGCCTGCTCGAGCCGGGCCATTGCGCCCTGGTGACCGAGGCCGGGCTCGCGGTCGAGCGCTACTGGGAGCCGAGCCGCCGGCCGCTTCGCCTCGCGAGCCGCGAACAATATGGCGAGGCGCTCCGCGAGCAGCTCGACCTCGCCGTCGCCCGGCGGCTTCGCCGCGCCCGGGGCCTGGTCGGGTCGCAGCTGAGCTCGGGCCTGGACAGCAGCGCGGTGACGACCTCGGCGGCGCTCGCGCTCGCCGCGCGGGGCGAGCGCCTGCTCGCCTTCACCTCGGCGCCGCGCGAGGGATTTGCCGGCCCGGTGGTGGCCGGCCGGATCGGCGACGAAAG
The DNA here is from genome assembly GCA_035630855.1 of Allosphingosinicella sp. Classification (GTDB taxonomy): domain Bacteria; phylum Pseudomonadota; class Alphaproteobacteria; order Sphingomonadales; family Sphingomonadaceae; genus Allosphingosinicella. The sequence goes on from DASQJV010000075.1 coordinate 5,920, forward strand.
CGGCCATGCGGCCGCCACGGCGGCGCTCCATCCCAATATCGACCATGTCGTCGTCCGGCCCTCCGGAGCGTCCGCCCTGAAGATCCTCGAGGCCGGCCACAGGCTTTCCGGACAGCCGGTCGGCCATGTCTGCAACAACGTCTGGTGGCAGGGCATCGACGAACGCGCGGGGGAAGCGGGAGTCGCGGTGATGCTGACCGGGGAGGCGGGCAATTTCACGATCAGCGCCGGCCTGGGGGTGGATACGCTCGGCGACCTCGTCCATAGCGGCGCCTTCGAGCGGTGGTGGCGCGAGGCCCGAGCGCTCGGGCGCCGCGGGGATTTTACCTGGATTCAGATGCTCAACGCTTCCTTCGGATCTTTTCTGCCCGAGAGCCTCTATGCCCGGCTGCGCGGCCGCCGTCCCGCCCTCGCGCCGTTCGTCGCGCCCGCCTGGCAGGCCCGGATGCGCCGGAAGCTCGATTCGACCGGCCTGGAAGCGCGGCCGCCCCGCGACTCCGCCGCCCGCCGCTGGACGTTCCTTCGGACCGTAGACCCCGGCAATTTCCGCAAGCGCAGCCTGGCCGAATGGGGAATCGAGGAGCGCGATCCGACCAACGACCGGCGGCTCGTCGACTTCTGCTTCTCGCTTCCGGCCGAGGCGCTGCTCGACGGCGGCGTTCGCCGACCCGCCCTGCGGCGGGCGCTGTCCGGCCGGGTCCCGGAGGCCGTGCTCGACCAGCCTCTGCGCGGCCAGCAGATGGCCGACTGGTACGAGCAGATAAAAGGCGACGAGGTCCGCGCCTTCGCCCGGGCCGAGGCCGCCTCGGGCCTCGCCGGCTCGGTGATCGACCTCGAGGCGGTCGGCGAGGCCGCCCGGAGCTGGCCGGACTCGGGCTGGGGGGAGCGCGCGATCGTCTATCTTTACCCGATGCAATTGCTCAGGACCCTCGCCGCGGCGAGCTTCGTCAGCTCGGTGAGGAGCGGCGCCTTTGACTGACCTCGTCCATCGCTACCGCCTCTTCGGCCTGTCGGTGCAGTCGGAGATCCGGCTGCCCGAGCTCGTCGCCGATGCGCCGGCCGGGACGACCGACGTCCGGATCGAAGTCCGGGCGATCGCGAAGTCGCCCGACGCGCCCGCCGGGCTGCACGTCGAGGGCGAGGAGGCCCTGCTCGTCATTCCCGAGGTCGGCCGCTTCCTCACCCGCGGCGGGCGCGAGATGCTGGTCGAGCCGGCGGCGGGCGTCTCGCCTCGCAACCTCCGCCTCTATCTCCTCGGCTCGGCCTTCGCCGCGATCCTCCACCAGCGCGGGCTGCTTCCCCTGCACGCCAATGCGGTCGTCGTCGAAGGCCGCGCCATCGGCTTCATGGGCCATCCGGGGGCGGGCAAGTCGACCCTGGCCGCCTGGTTCCACGACCGCGGCTTCGACGTCCTCGCCGACGACGTCTGCGTGGTCACCCCGGGAGCGGACAATGCCCCGCTCGCCCATCCCGGAATTCCCCGGCTTCGGCTGTGGCGGGAGGCGCTCGAAGCGGGCGGCCGCGACGTCTCGGCCTACGAACGCGCGTTCGACGACATGGACAAATATACCGTGCCGACCGACCTCGAACGGGCGCTTCCGGCGGTGCCGCTAAGCCATCTCTATCTTCTCGAAAAGGCGGAGGACGAGCCTTCGGTGACCCGGCTCGAAGGATCCGCGGCGGTCGAGGCGATGATCGCCAACACCTATCGCGGCGCCTATGTCCGGCGGATGGGCCTGACCCGCCAGCACATGCTCGCCTGCGCCGAGCTGGCCCGGACGGTCCCCGTGTTCAGGGCCCGGCGGCGCTGGGGCTATGACACCTTCCACTCCGAGGGCACGGCGCTCGAAGCCCATGCTCGGCAGCTGATCCTCGAGGGCTAGGGTCGGTCTAGCGGGCCGGGGGAAGGCTGGAATGGGGGATCGCGCGGACGGCCACGCCGTTCAGCATCCAGCCCTGGTTCCACTGGTAGAGCAGGTCGAACTGCACGGCCTGGGGGCGCATCCGGAAGGCGCCGCGGAGACGAAGCATCCCGCCTTCGAGAGCGGGCGGAAATTCGTAGGACGGCTCGATCGAGAGCGTGTCGATGAGATTCACTCCCCCCTCGCGAAGAGTGGCGAAGATCCGCGACAGAGCCGGCGCCCCGTTGCTGGCCTGGAAGTCCGGCGACCCGAGGGCCCGAAGAACCGCGTAATTGCCGGTCCGGTTGGCGTGATCGACCGCCGCCATCGTGCTCCAGACCAATCGCGCCAGCCCGGCCTGATCGGGAATGGCGACGACCGCTGCGGGCCGCTGCGCCTGCGCCGCCGCCGGCACCGACGACAGCGGCAGGAGGAGAGCCGCGAACAGCAAACGGGCCGGGGCGAAACGCCCCGGCCCGCTGGTTTGGCCCTGGACCGGCCTGCTTACCACGCGGTCGAGAAGCCGGCGCGAGCGCCGATCTCGCCGCTGTCGAAGCCCAGGCCGACGCCGGCCGAGAAGGCCGCGTTGGTGCCGATGCGCGCGGCGAACGACGCCGTGCCGGCCAGACGGTTCTGGTAGTAGCCGATGCCGCCGGCGACGCCCATCGAGGTCCCCGCCGGAAGCTGCGGAGTCTCCATCGACAGCGCCATGGCGACGCCCTCATTGGCCTTGCGGATGTCGCGCCGGTTGACCTCGGTGAGGTCGAACAGGGTCGTGACGTTGGTGTTGAGGGTGCCGATGGCGGCGGTGTTGGCCGCGATCGCGGTGGTGTTGGCCGCGGTCTGGGTCTGCAGCGTGGCGACGGCCGGCAGCAGGGTGGTGTTGCTGCTGATGTTGCCGTTGGCGTCGTTCACCAGCACGCCTGGCGTGGTGTAGCCGCCGAACCGGACCGTGGTTCCGGCCGCTCCGATCGTGACCTGGTTGGCCGCGGTCGTGGTCGCTCCGGCGCCGATCGCGGTCGAGCCGGCATGGCTCGCCGTGGCGCCGTTGCCGAGGGCGGTCGATCCCGTGGCGCTCGCCACGGCGATCCGGCCGACGGCGGTGGAGTTCTGGCCGGAAGCGGTCGAATCCCAGCCGAACGCCTGGGCGCCGGAGCCGGAGGCGAGCGCCTGGGCGCCGACGGCGGTCGAGTGGAAGCCGGTGGCCTCCGACAGGGCACCGACGGCGACGGCTTCCTCGTTCGCCGCCGACGCGCGGTTGCCGAGGGCGGTCGACCGGGCGCCGATCGCGGTCGCGACGGTTCCGACGGCGGTCGTGTTCGCGTCCTGGGCGAGCGAGTCCGCGCCGACGGCGACGGATTCGGCGCCGAGGCCGCGCGACAGCGCGCCGACCGCGGTGCTCGCGGCGCCGGAGGCGCTGGCGCGGTTGCCGAAGGCGCTGGAGAGGGCGCCGGAGGCGGTGGCGACGGTTCCGACCGCGGTCGACTGGGCGCCGGAGGCCTCGGAATCGCCGCCGACGGCGACCGATTCGATCCCGGTCGCCGACGACAGCGAGCCGAGCGCGACGTTGAAGTCCGAGGTCGCCTCGGCGAGGCGGCCGATGGCGACGGTGCTGACGTCGCTGGCGAGTGCGGCGGTGCCGATGGCGATGCCGTCGGTCGAGCCGAGAGTCACCGTCGCGCTGTTGCCGAGAGCGATGCCGCTGGTGGCGTTGACCGTGTTGAAGGCGCCGATGGCGACGGCGAACGAGCCGGTGCCGCCGATCGTGTTGAAGTCGCCCATCGCGGTGGATCCGGTGGCGCCGGCGGCGATCTGGGTGCCGGTGCCGATGGCGGTGCTGAAGCCGGCGGCCGCGACGACCGGGCGGCTGGCGACTCCGCCGCTGCCGATCGCGGTCGAGCTGCGGCCGGTGGCGGCGGCGCCCGCGCCGACGGCGGTGGCGTTGACGTCGGCCGCCGAGGAACGGTTGCCGAGCGCGGTCGAATCGTCGCCGAGCGCGGTCGAGACGACGCCGACGGCGGTGCCGCGGTCGCCGGAGGCGAGGGAGTCGGTTCCGACCGCGACGCTCTCCTCGCCGGTGGCGGTGGCGAGCTGGCCGACGGCGGTGCTGAAGTCGCCGGTGGCGACCGAGTTGGTGCCGCATTCGGTGCTCAGCGCGCCGACGCCGTTATTGCATTCCGGGGTCGGATCGGCGGAAGCCGGAGCCGCGTAGAAGACGGCCGCCGACATGGCGGTCGCGGCCAAGAGCTGGATCCTGGTCATTCTGGTCATCAAACTTCCTCCCTGTAAGGATCTGAAACTATATTGTCCGCGACTGGACTGGCCTGAATCGGGTTATACCCTGGACGATCCCCTTTCCGGCAGTCGCACGCTCGCTGGCTGGCGCCGTTTTCGGAGATGCACCTTTGCCTTGCAAGCTGAATCGAAGCGCGAAGGCGCCAGAATCGCCTATTTTCGTAGATTTGCCGCTTCTTCCTGCTTTTTCCCGGCCTTGCGCGCTTTTGCTGCCACAGCCGGTAAGCGAAATTCGGTTCCCGATCATGGCTCGCGGACGATTCGGCCGCCCTTCGCGACCGGCCGGCCCCGGCCCAGCGCGGAAATGTCGACCGTCGGATCGCCCTCGACGGCGAGTCATTCAGGACGAGGAAGCGCATGGCTAAACGCCCCTACAGACGCTAGTCGGACCCCGCCACGAGGAAAAAGGGGGCCGGGCCTTGGCCGGATACGAGCTGATCTCAGGGATCGAGGTGGACCGGCGGCTCAGGGCCTTCGTCGAGGAGGAGGCTTTGCCCGGCACGGGGATCGAGCCGGCCGCTTTCTGGTTCGGCTTCTCCTCTTTGCTTCGTGAGCTCACGCCCGAGAACAGGCGGCTGCTCCGCCGGCGCGAGGATCTCCAGGCGCGGATCGACGAGCGCAACGCGGCCCTCGGCGGCCGCCCCCCCGAGCCGGCCGAGGAGGAAGAGTTCCTGCGCGACATCGGCTATCTCGTCGATCCGCCGGCGCCCTTCGCGATCGGCACCGGGAAGGTCGATCCCGAGATCGCCGTCATCGCCGGGCCGCAGCTGGTCGTTCCGGTCAGCAACGCCCGCTACGCCCTCAACGCCGCCAACGCCCGCTGGGGCAGCCTCTACGACGCCCTCTACGGCACCGACGCGCTCGGCGACCGGCCCCGCGGCGGCGGCTATGACGAAGAGCGCGGCGCGAGGGTGATCGCCTGGGGCAAGGCGTTCCTCGACGAAGCAGTCCCGCTCGCCATCGACTGGGCCGATGTGAAATGGCCTGTCGAAGAGGTCGATCTCTATATTTGCGAGCATAGCCAGCTCGTCGGGCGAACGGCGAAATCCCTCCTCTTCCGCCACAACGGCCTGCATATCGAGGTAGTCATAGACCCCGACCATCCCGTCGGACGCAGGGATCCGGCGGGCATCGCCGACATCCTGCTCGAGAGCGCCGTCACCGCGATCATGGATTGCGAGGATTCGGTCGCGGCCGTCGACGCGGAGGAGAAGGTCGCGGTCTACCGCAACTGGCTCGGCCTGATGAAGGGGAATCTGAGCGCCGGCTTCGACAAAGGCGGCCGGAACGTGGAGCGGCGGCTGGCGCCGGACCGCACCTACGAGGCTCCGGAAGGGGGGACTCTCACCCTCAAGGGCCGGGCGCTGATGTTCGTCCGCAACGTCGGCCACCTGATGGCCAACCCGATGATCCGGATCGACGGCGAGGAGGTCCAGGAAGGGCTGGCCGACGCGGTGATCACGTCGCTGGCCGCTCTCCACGACGTCAACGGCGCCCGCTCCAACAGCGCCGAAGGCTCGGTCTATATCGTCAAGCCGAAGATGCACGGCCCCGAGGAGGCCGCCTTCGCCAACCGCCTGTTCGACCGCACCGAGGACCTGCTCGGCCTTCCCCGCCACAGCCTCAAGATCGGCGTGATGGACGAGGAGCGGCGGACCAGCGTCAACCTCGCCGCCGTCATCCGCGAGGTGAAGGACCGGGTCGCGTTCATCAACACCGGCTTCCTCGACCGGACCGGCGACGAGATCCACACCGCGATGAGGCTGGGCCCGGTCATCCGCAAGGCGGAGATGAAGAACAGCGAATGGCTGAAAGCCTATGAGGACAACAATGTCGACGTCGGCCTCGCCTGCGGATTCGCCGGCCGGGCCCAGATCGGCAAGGGCATGTGGGCAATGCCGGACCTGATGGCCGACATGCTCGCCCAGAAGATCGCCCATCCCCTCGCCGGGGCGAGCACCGCCTGGGTCCCCTCCCCCACCGCCGCC
>DASQJV010000076.1:0-7593 GCA_035630855.1 Allosphingosinicella sp.
GCCGCGTCAGGTCTCCACGAGGTCCCGGCTTTCGCCGGGATGACGGTCAATCCAGTTCCTTGCCCGCCGTCTCGGGGAGCCAGAGCAAGGTCACCACCAGCGCCATCGCGACGACTCCGATCGTGTACCAGAGGCCGGCGAACGGATCGCCGGTCTTGGCGACGATATATTGGCTGATGAAGGGCAGGAAGCCGCCGAAATAGCCGGTTCCGATATGGTAGGGGATCGACATGGACGTATAGCGAATCCGCGCCGGGAAGAGCTCGACGAGCAGCGCCGCGACCGGCCCGTAGGTCATCCCCGAGCACAGGCCGATGAGGACGATGGCGAGCACCACCTGGAGCGCCTGGCCGAAGCTCGGCGAACCCTTCTCGAGCTTGTAGCCGGCGATCTTCAGTCCGAAATCGAGCGAGGCCGGATCGGAGGCGTCGACCGCGACTCCGCCGATCGTCACTCCGGCCCGGCTCCCCGCGGGCGCCTCGACGGTCGAATAGCCGACGCCCTTCTTCGACAAGGCGTCGAGCAGCTTGCCGCATTCGGTCGGCTGGACCTTGGCGAAGGGCGCGTAGGTGCAGTCGCTGCCGGTCACCACCACCGGGTTCTTGCGCATCGCCGCGGAAAGCTCCGGATTGGCCGCCGACGCCATCCAGTGGAAGAGCGGGAACATGAGGATTATGGTCAGCGCATAGCCGATCACGATCGGCCCCTTGCGCCCGACCCGGTCCGACAGCCAGCCGAACAGGATGAACCAGATCACGGAGAAGACGGCGGCGGCGCCGATCATGGCGCGGGCGGCGGTGTCCTCGATCCTCAGCGAGTTCTGGAGGAAGTACATGGCCTGGAACTGGGCGGTGTACCAGATGACGGTGAGCCCGGCGGCGATTCCGAACAGGGCGACGAGGACGAGCTTGACGTTGGAGCGCGTCGCGAACGTCTCCTTCAGGGGGTTCTTGGCGACTTCTCCCGCGTCCTTCATCGCCTGGAAGACCGGGCTTTCCTTGAGCTTCAGCCGCACCCAGAGCGAGACGGCGAGCAGGACGACGGAGAAGAGGAACGGGATTCGCCAGCCCCAGGCTTCCCACTGGACCTTGTCGACGAACAGCTCCGAGACCAGGACGACGGCCACCGACAGGATGAAGCCGCCGATCACGCCCGCCTGGATGAAGCTGGTGTAGAAGCCGCGCTTTTTCCTCGGCGCATGCTCGGCGACGTAGATGGCCGCGCCGCCATATTCGCCGCCCAGGGCGAGCCCCTGGAGCACCCTCAGGAAGACGAGGATGGCCGGCGCCGCCATACCGATCGCCGCATAGCCCGGGATGAGCCCAACCGCGGCGGTGGCGACGCCCATCAGGGTGATGGTGACGAGGAAGGTGTATTTGCGCCCCAGCTTGTCGCCGAGATAGCCGAACAGAATGGCGCCGATCGGCCGGACCCCGAAGCCGACCCCGAAGCTTGCGAGAGCGAGCAGGAACTGGGCGGTCTCGCTCGAGGCGGGAAAGAATTGCTTGCCGATGACGGCGGCAAGGGTCCCGTAGATGAAGAAATCGTACCATTCGAACACGGTGCCGAGCGTCGAGGCGAAGATGACCAGCCGGTCCCGCTTCGCGTCGATCACATAGTCGCCGGATGCCGCGCTGGCCATGAATGCCCCCCTGCCTTGCGATGCCTGTGTAAGCGGGCGGGACGGGAACGGGCAAGCGGAGAGGACGGGTTGTGCTCATCCGTTCGGGCTGAGCTTGTCGAAGCCCCCTCCTTCGGCCGGCGGCGATAAGGGAAGGGCTTCGACAGGCTCAGCCCGAACGGAGGCTGCGGCTCACGCCTTTCCCGGAGGTTACACGTCCAGATGCTCGAGCACCTGCGGGAGCAAGGTCTCGACGACGCGTTCGGCGGCGTCCTCCTCGTCGCCGAAGGCGCCGTCGAGGGCCAGGCGGGCGAAGCCGTGGACCATCGACCAGGCGGCGATCGCCGCCGGGATCTCGGCCGTCTCCCCCGGCTGAGCCGGCCGGCCGCGGGCGGCCTGGTCGAGGATCGAATAGGCCCGGCTCGAGGCGGCGCGATATTCGGGATTCTCGCGGTCGAGCAGGCGGTAGCGCCACATCAGGTCGAACCTCGCCCGCTCGTCGAGGGCGAAGCGGACATAGGCCAGCCCCTGCGCCCTGAGCCGCTCGATCCGGCCGCCGGCCGAGTCGGCCGCTTCCAGCGCATCGCCGAACTGCCGGAAGGCCTCGGCCGCGAGCGCGGTCAGAAGCCCGCGCGCATCGCCGAAATGATGGGCGGGGGCGGCCGGCGAAACACCCGCCCGGCGCGCCGTCTCGCGGAGCGAGAAGCCGTCGACTCCGCGCTCGGCGATCACCGCCTCGGCGGCGGCGAGCAAGGCCGGCCTCAAGGCGCCGTGATGATAGGAGCGGGTAGAGGTCTTGACACTGTTCAGATCATTTGTCATGAGCGGTCTTTACAGTGTCAAGATTGGACCCGCAAGCCATGCTCGACCCCCAGCTCGCTTTCTCCCTTACCGGTCCGCTGGTCATGGCCGGCTGGGCCGGCCTGCTCCTGTCCCTGTTCGTCAAATCGGCCAGGCCGATCGCCTGGCCCGCGGCGCAATTTGCGGTGCCGGCGATCCTGGCCGTCGCCTACGTCCTGCTGATCTGGACCGGCTTCAGAGAGGCGCAGGGCGGGGGATATGGCTCGATCGGCGAGATTCGGGCCTTGTTCGCCAGCGACAGCGCGCTGGTCGCGGGCTGGTTTCATTACCTCGCCTTCGACCTGTTCGTCGGCACCTGGATCGTTCGCGACGGCCTCGAGCGCAGGCTTCACCCCCTGCTCATCCTCCCCTGCCTGCCGCTGACCTTCCTGTTCGGGCCGGCGGGCCTGCTGCTTTTCCTCATCCTGCGCTTCGCCATGCGCGGGCGCCCGCAACCGGAGACCGTCTGATGGCCAGCCGCGCCCTTCCAAACCGCCCCCTGCCCTTCACCCCGCTCGCCGAGCTGATCGCGCGTCAGCGAGCGCTGGCGCTCTACGGACTGGCCCTGCTCATCCTCGCCCTCGCCGGCGCGATCCTTCAGACGGTCGATCCCCGGGTGCTGGCAAGCGGGGTCGGCGTCTGGGTGAAGCCGGTCAAGTTCCTCGTCTCGGTCGGAGTCTTCGCTCTGACCGCGGCCTGGTTCTTCGGCTATATCCGGCCGGAGCGGCGCGGCGCCCTGCTTCCACGCCTGGTCGTCGTCATGCTGATCGGCGCGGGCAGCCTGGAGCTGCTCTGGATAGGCTGGCAGGCCGCCAACGGCCTCGAATCGCACTTCAACAACGACACGCCCTTCTACAATTTGATGTACGGCTTGATGGGCTTGCTGGCGGTCGTCCTGATCGGGTCGACCCTTCCGCTCGCCTGGGAGATCGCCCGGCGTCCGGCGGCCGGGATGAGGTCCGACTTCGTCGCCGCCGTGGTGATCGGCCTGCTCCTCACCTTCCTGCTCGGCGGCGGCCTCGGCGGCTATATGAGCGCTCAGCCCGGCCACGATGTCGGCGCGACCGGGGGCCACGTCCCCCTCTTCGGCTGGAACCGGAGCGGCGGCGACCTTCGGATCGCCCATTTCCTCGGGATCCACGCCCAGCAGGCGATCCCGCTTCTGGCCGCCGTGGTCGCGGGGTCGAGCGCCCGGCTGCGGTGGACGGCGCTCGGAGCGGGGACGGTCGCCTACGTCGCCGTCACCTTCGCGGTCTTCGCCCAGGCGGTCGCAGGGCGTCCCCTGCTCCCGGCCTGACCCCTCCGTTCCCAGGGGCAGCGGCGTTTTTCGTCTTCACGATGTCAAAGAGCCGGCCGAGCCAAACGACTCGACTAGCCGTCAATTTAGTAGGAGTTTTCCTACAAGCCAAGAACAAAATTGGAACGGACTCTCAAGACGTTAGTCGTCCAAGGCGGATCTCGCTTCCTCCCAATTGCGGCCGTCGAAGGCGCGCACCGTCACCGCCAGCCCGGTCGAGTCGTCGAGCGCGTTGAAGTTGAGGCTCCACGCAGCCGGGTGGGAGCGCGGCTGGTAGAAGCTCTTCACACCGCAGACCGGGCAGAAGAGATGATCGGCGGCGCCGGTGCCGAAGCGGTAATGGGTGAGCTCGCCCTCGCCCGACAGGAGCCGGAAATCGCCGTGCGGGACGATCAGGTGGCGAAAGCCGGTCATCGCGCAGATCGAGCAATTGCAGTCGAGCACCTCCACCTCGGCCGGAACCTCGGCCTCGAAACGCACCGCCCGGCAATGGCAGCCTCCGCTCAGCTTCACTCCACCCTCCTTCGACGCGCGAGACAGGCCGATCCTAAGCCTTTATCGTCGCCCGGTCGCAAGCCTTCGGGGGGATGGAGATGATCGGACGACGCGGTTTCCTCGGGGCGGGCGCCGCCGCAGCCGCCCTGCTCGCGCCCTGCCGTGCCTCGGCGCTGCTGCTCCAGGAACGGCTGTTCGGCTCTCCCGCGGCGACCTCGCCCTTCCCGCCCGAAGTCTATCGCGAGCGCCGGCAGCGGCTGATGGCCCAGATGAAAAGCGGGGTCGCAATCGTCCAGGCGGCGCGGTCGATCGACCAGGCCGCGCCCGTCGCCACTCAGGACAGCGATTTCTCCTATCTGACCGGGATCCAGGACGAGGCCGGGGCGGCGCTGGTCCTCGCTCCGACCGAGCGCACCCATCGCGAGTTCCTGTTCCTGGCGTCGCGCGACCCCGAGGTGGAGCGCTACGAGGGCGTCCGCCTCGCCCTCAACCAGAGCCTTCGCGAGCGCACCGGCGTCGAGCGGCTCGGACGCACCAACCGGCTCGGCCGGACCGTGGTCGACCTCGCCTCGAGGTCGGGCGAGCTCCATTATTTCGGCCCGCTGGCCGATCCCGAATCGCCGGTGCCGCCGGTCCTCGATCTCTATGGGAAGGTGGCGGCCCGGGTTCCGGGAACCCGGATCGTCAACAGCCACAATCTGCTTCGCCGGATGCGGATGGTGAAGGAGCCGCGCGAGCTCGATCTGATCCGCCGGGCGATCGCCGCCACCGAGCGCGGGCTTCGCGCCGGGATCCGCGCCGCCCGGCCGGGCATGCGCGAGTTCGAGCTGAGGACGATCATCGAGGCCGAGTTCCGCGCCGCCGGCGCCCGAGGCCTCGCTTTCCCCTCGGTCGTCGGCACCGGGCCGAACAGCGCCGTCCTCCATTATACCGGAAGCGACGCCGTCATCCGGGCGGGCGACATCGTGCTGTGCGACGTCGGCGCCGCCGTCGGCGGCTATGCCGCCGACATCACCCGGACCTTTCCGGTCGACGGCCGCTTCACCGCCGAGCAGAGGAAGGTCTACGACGTCGTCCTGAAGGCGCAGGAGAGCGCGCTCGCCACGCTCCGGGCCGGAGCCGTCTACGAGGACGTTCAGGAGCGGGCCCGCGACACGATCCGGGCCGCCGGCCATATCGACGATTTCTGGCACGGACTCGGCCATTTCGTCGGGCTCGAGGTCCACGATGCCGGCGACTATTCGGCCCCTCTCCCGGCCGGAGCGGTGGTCACCGTCGAGCCCGGCATCTACCTTCCGGAGCGGGGCTTCGGAATCCGCATCGAGGACGATTATCTGGTGACCGATCGCGGCTTCGAGCACCTGAGCGACGGAGTCCCGCGCCGGGCCGAGGAGATCGAGGCGCTCCGGCGATCGGGCTGAGCCAGGTCGCCTTACTCCGGCTCCAGCCAGCCGCGATAATGGACCAGCGGCCCGAGCAGCGGCAAGGCGATCGGGACGTCGAAGTGGAAGCGGCCCCCCTCCTCCCACTCGCTCGCCTCGGAGCGCGGCGCCAGGAAGAGCGGAAGCGGCAGCGGCCCGAGCCACCAGCGCCGGATGATCATCCGAAGCCCGCGCGAGTCGGCGGGCAGGTCGAAGGCGAAGCGGACGAGGCCGAAGCGCTCGGTCAGCCGGCCGTCCAGTTCGGCAAGCTCGCTCGAGAAGGTCCGGCCGGAGAAGTCGCGGGTCCAGCGCTCGCGCCCGTCGCGCTCGGCGAAGGCGACGTGAAGCCGGTGATCGCCCTCGGGCGGAAATCCCATCAAAGCCGCGAGCAGCCGGGTGACCGGGTTGCGTCCGCCCGTCACCCGCGCCTCGCCGGAGGCGCCGCCGTCGCGAAGCACCTCGTGCATCGCCCGGACCGCCGGCGGCAGGGCGTCGAAGCTCGCGCCCATCAGCCGGGCGTAGAGCGGCGGCGGAAGCTCCCGCTCGGTCAGCGCGCGAACGGCGGCGAGGCCGTCGAGGGCGGGCCCGAAATCCTCCAGCGACAGCAGCCCGCCCGAATCGCGCGCGCCCGGCGGCAGCTCGCCCGCCGCCAGCCTGGCGAGCAGCAGCGGGACGGCGAGGCTCGGGATCTCCGGGCCGTCGCCGCGGTCGGCGATAAGCGTCCAGCGCCTTTCCAGCCGCCGCCCTCCGGCGGTCCCGGACAGTCTCATCTCGAAGGCCGAGCGGAGCGAGCCGGGGCCGCGGGTCCAGCGCTGCAGCGCCGAAAGCGGTCCGGCGAGACGCTCCGGTCGGCGGATCCAGCCCCAGCGGACCGGCCAGCTCAGCAGCCACAGGCCGAGATTGTGCCACGGCGCGTCGGTGCCGGCACGGAAGCTCACCGCCGGCTCGCCCGGCAGCCGCCGGGGAAGCAGGGCGAGGTCCGGGACGTCGGCGAGCGCGACCAGCCGCCCGCGCAGCGGCGGCGCTCCCTCGGCCTCGAAATCGACCCGGCGCAGCCCCTGCCAGCCGAACTCGCGGGTCCAGCGGCCGCCTCGGCGGAGCCTGACCGCGCGCCCGACATAAGAGAGGATGGCGGCGGTGACCGATCGGCCGGCGGTGCCCCGGCTCGACGCGCTCAGCGCGATCTCGACCGAGGTCACCCGGTCGAGGCCCTCGGCAAGCCGGGCCGCCACCGCGCCCGACAGAGCGGGGACGCTGGAAGCGCCCGAGATCGCGCTGACCCCCGCCGCTTTCGCCTCACCGTCGAGCGCCCCGATTCCGGCGACGAAGGCGGAGCCGTCGGCGATGTCGAGATAATGGCATCCCGCCGCGATCGCGGCTCGCGCGACTGCGTAATCCGCGCCCTGGAACGGGCCGGCGGCGTCGACCAGGGCGAACGGGCGGTGGCGGTCGAGAGTGGCGGCGAGGCCGCCGTCGAGGGCGACCGGAACCAGCCGCTCGCGGCCCGCGCAAAAGGCCTCCGCCCGCTCGAGGCTCCGTCCCGCGACGAGCATCTCGAACCCGGCCTCGGCGCCGCGCAGCGCGATCCGCCCGCCGAAGGTGCCGTAGCCGCCGAGGACGAGGATCCGCTTCACAGGATCCGGTCGCCGTCCGCAGGCCCGGGCAACCAGCAGGTGTCGCGGCGGCCGAACCAGCGGAAGCGGTTGCGGGCGACCCACCGGTAGACCGGGTCCCTCAGGCCGCGGGGAAGTATCCGAAACGCCGCGGCGGCGCGCCAAGGCCAGCCGAGGCCGGCCGCGATGGCGAGCGCGGCGTCCGAATCGGTAAGGAGCCGCCCGCCGTCGAGCAGGAGGATGGTCCCCTCCTCGTCGGCGCGGAGCCCGAAATGGCGGTAGAGCGCGGCGCCGAGCGGGCCCTGG
>DASQJV010000077.1:0-19551 GCA_035630855.1 Allosphingosinicella sp.
GGTCGCGATGCCGCCCGACTTGGGCGGGATCTTGGCGGTCATGTCGACCGTCCACACATAATGGAGGAGGTTCGGACCGGCCGGTGCGGCGGGACTCGGCGCCAACAGCCTGGCAAGGGTTTGCGGGGTGCTGGTGTTGAAAACTTCCAGAAGCAGTGAAAGACCACGTGCCATCTCGAATCCCCCTCTGAAAAAGGAATGCTGACAGACTCCGGTTCCGTTAGCGAATCATTAATTAACATAGATCAGATTATTTCGACGAGCGTGCGGCTTCCCGGTTTCAGCAGCGGAACCCGAGTGGCGCGGCGGCGGTTTCCTTCCGAGAATGAGGAAGGCGATTATGAGCAAGAGCCAGCACGAATCCGAATCCGACCAGCCCCAGAACCAGAACAACGCCATGTCGGACGATCCCGGCGACGGCAGCCGCAACGCGTTCACGACCGGCCGCGACGGCGGCCGGACCGCCGCCGAGAAAGCGCCCGAGCAGGACGACCAGGACGAATCGGCCATCGAGGCCTTCGGCGAGGAAGGCGCGGGCATCGCCGCCAAGGAGTGAGGCGATGAGCGACACCGAGACCCTCGACATGATCCACGAGGACGCTCTCCCCGGCCACGAGAGCGAACTCGAGCCCAAGCCGGACTGGGCTCCGCGCTACTCCGGCTCCGGCCGCCTCAGCGGCAAGGTGGCCCTGATCACCGGCGCCGACAGCGGCATCGGCCGGGCCGTCGCGGCCCTGTTCGCGCGCGAGGGCGCCGACATCGCCATCCTCTACCTGTGCGAGCATGACGACGCGGCGAAGACGAAGGAGATCGTCGAGGACGAGGGCCGCAATTCGATCGTCATCGCCGGCGACGTCGGCGACAAGGCCTTTTGCGAGCGCGCGGTGAAGGAGACGGTCGACAGGCTCGGGCGGCTCGACATCCTCGTCAACAATGCCGGCGAGCAGCATTATGACGAGGAGATAGAGGAGGTCAGCGAGGAGCAGCTGAAGCGCACCTTCCAGACCAATTTCTACGGCTATTTCTTCATGGTCCAAGCGGCCCGGCCGCATCTGAAGGCCGGCTCGGCGATCATCAACTGCACGTCGGTGACCATGTACAAGGGCTCGGAAGGCCTGCTCGACTATTCGGCGACCAAGGGCGCGATCACCGCCTTCACCCGCTCGCTGTCGCAGAATCTGATCGGCGACGGAATCCGGGTCAACGCGGTCGCTCCGGGTCCGATCTGGACTCCCCTGAACCCGTTCGGCGGCCAGCCGCCCGAGAAGATCCCCGATTTCGGCAAGGATGTCCCGATGGGCCGGCCCGGCCAGCCCAACGAGGTGGCTCCGAGCTTCCTGTTCCTGGCCTGCGAGGATTCGAGCTACATGGCAGGGCAGGTCCTCCACCCCAACGGCGGGACCGTCGTCAACGGCTAGGGTCCGTACTCAATACCCGCAATGGCCGGGATCGCTCGGAGAAGGCCACCGGCAAGGAGGGCGGTGCAGGCCGGGCTGGTTGCCCGGACAAGCCGCTCGACGTAGCCGGTGGCCTTCTCCGAGCGACCGCGAAGCGGCGGGCCGATTTTGGGCCAGGGCCACGTCCCTCGTCGGTCACGATGCGTCAGCATCGCTCCCTCCTCACTCCTCGCCCTGGCCCAAAATCGGCTCCGTCACGGCCGTTGCGGGTATTGAGTACGGACCCTAGGACATGGTTCGGGACGCGAATCGTGCTATAGGCTCCGCTCCCAACGAGGAGCGGCGATGAACAGGCCGATCACCGGCATCGGGCTCGCCAGGCGCGCATGACCCGTCACGAGAGCTTTCGCGACTTCTGGCCGCATTATCTGCGCGAGCACCGGCGGCCCGCGACCCGCCGGCTCCATTATGCCGGCACCGGCCTCGTCCTCCTCATCGCCGCCGCGGCTCTGGCGAGCGGGGACTGGCGGCTTCTCGCCGCTCTGCCGGTGGCCGGCTACGGCTTCGCCTGGTTCAGCCATGCCGCGGTCGAGCGCAACCGGCCGGCGACCTTCACCTATCCCCTGTGGTCGCTGGCCGCGGACTTCAGGATGGGCTGGCTGTGGGCGACGGGGCGGCTGGATTGCGAGCTCGAAGACGCGGGCGTCGAGCCCGGGCGGGGAAGGGACGTGCGCGATGCGGGCTGAGATGACCGACGCCGAGGCCGCCGAGGCGATCGCCGGGCTGCTCCTCAAGCTCAGGGCGCGTGACGTCGTCACCGGGGAGGAGGAGGAGGTCCTTCGGGCCTCGGTCGGCCAGCTCCAGGAATTTCCCGCGGGCCGGACGGTCGTCCGCTCGGGGACGACCCTGAGCGCCTCGACCCTCCTCGTCGAGGGAATCATGTGCCGCTACAAGGATCTCGCCGACGGCCAGCGGCAGATCATGGAGCTTCACGTCGCCGGCGACTTCGTCGACCTTCACGGCTTCCTGCTCAAGCGGCTCGACCACAATGTCGGCGCGATGACCGCGATCAGGGTGGCGAACGTCCCCCATGATGCGCTTCGCGGGATCACGGAGACCCACCCTCATCTCGGCCGGATGCTGTGGTTCTCGACCCTGCTCGACGCCGCCATCCATCGCGAGAAGATCCTGTCCATCGGACGGCGCAGCGCGCTCGCCCGGATCGCCCATATCTTCTGCGAGCTTCTCGTCCGGCTGCGCATCGCCGGGCTGGCGAACGAGTCCGGCTACGCCCTGCCCCTCACCCAGGCGGACCTCGCCGACGTCACCGGCCTGACCTCGGTCCACGTCAACCGGATGCTCAAGAAGCTGCGCGACGACGATCTGCTCACCTTCCGCGGCGGGAAGGTGGTCGTCGGCGACTGGGAGCGCCTGCAGCGCATTGCCGAGTTCGACCCGACCTACCTGCACCTCGAGCGCCGGCCGCGGTAGCCCAGTTCCTCCCCGAGCTTGCTCGGGGAGGGGGACCGCGCGAAGCGCGGTGGAGGGGTAATGCAGACTCGGAAATTGCCCCTCCACCACGACGCTTCGCGCCGCGGTCCCCCTCCCCGAGGCAAGCTCGGGGAGGAATTAAAGGTTCACCACCTCGAACCCGCTGCGATCCACCATGAGATCCGCCAGCATCGAGCGGTGGCAATCCGGAGCCGCGCGCTCGTAGCAGAGCAGGACCGAGGGCCGGGCCTTCGCTTCGGCCAGCGCCTGCTCGAGCGCCAGCCCGGCCTCCGGAGTCTCGAGCTGGGCCGCATAGATGGCGCGCATCTCGGCGACGCGTCCGGCCCGGGCCGCCTGGCGGCCGTCGGCCGGAGTGCCGAGCGCGCGCAGGTGGAGATAGTCGATGCCGCGCTCCTTGAGCCCGCCGGCGAGCGCGGTCTTCGAGAAGCCTGGCCGCCGGGACGCGGCGACCGCCCGGACATCGATGAGCAGCTCGACCCCGGCGGCCTGGAGCTCGTCGAGGAACTCGGCCTGGGTCTTGCCTTCATAGCCGATGGTGAACAATCGATGCATCGCCGCCCTCTAGCAAAGCGACCGCCCAGCCGCTATGCCGACGCCGTTTTTGCGAGCCGGTTCAGAGGATAGATGGCCAAGGAAGAGCTACTCGAGATGCGCGGGCAGGTGGTCGAGCTGCTGCCCAACGCCATGTTCCGCGTCAAACTCGAGAATAATCACGAGATACTCGGCCACACCGCCGGAAAGATGCGCAAGAACCGCATCCGCGTCCTGGTCGGCGACGAGGTGCTGGTCGAGCTCACGCCCTACGACCTCACCAAGGGTCGGATCACCTATCGGTTCAAGTGACCGGGCCTGCGGGCCGTCGCCGTACGGCCCTGGACGCGCTCCGGGGTTCGGTTCGATACAGGATATCTGGATTCCGAATCCCGTCCGGCAGTGGGTTATGAAGCGCTTATGCGGCTGATCCTCGCCTCCGCCTCCCCGCGCCGGCTCGAACTTCTGGCGCGGCTCGGAGTCGCGCCGGACTCGGTCCTTCCCACGGAGATCGACGAGACTCCGCGCAAGGCCGAGCTGCCGGACCGCTTTGCCTGCCGGATGGCGATCGAAAAGGCGGCCGCGCTCTCGGAGCCGGGCAGCCTCGTCCTCGCCGCCGACACCGTGGTCGCGGCGGGCCGGCGGATCCTGCCCAAGACCGAGACCGAGGACGAAGCCAGGAGCGCTCTGACGCTTCTTTCCGGCCGCCGCCACCGGGTCCATTCGGCGGTCGCTCTGACCGACGTCGAGGGCCGGACCCGGAGTCGGCTGTCGACCAGCCTCGTGGCCTTCAAGCGCCTTTCGTCCGAGGAGATCGAAGCCTATCTTGCCAGCGGCGAATGGCGCGGCAAGGCCGGCGGCTACGCGATCCAGGGCCGCGCCGAGGCGCTGGTCAGAATGCTGTCGGGCAGCCATTCGGGCGTGATGGGTCTGCCGCTCTACGAGACCCGGACCCTCCTCCGGGCGGCCGGTTATCCCCTTGGCTGAGTGGCTCTACGAGGAGGGGATAGGCGAGAATCGCGCGATTCTCGTCGAGGACGAGGACATCGTCGTCGGCGCCATCGAGCTTCCGGGGGACATGCGCTGCGGCTCAGTGCTGGCGGGCCGGCTCGCCGCTATCCTGATCGCCGGCCGGCGGGGAATCGTCGAGACGGCCCGGGGCGACGTGCTGGTGGAGCCGCTGCCCGCGGCCCTCACTCAGGGCCAGAAAGTGCGGGTCGAGATCGTCCGCGAGCCCATCGCCGAGCCCGGCAAGCCTAAATATGCGAAGGGCCGGATCACCGAGGCCGAGGAGCGGGAGGGGCCGACCCTCCTGGAACGGATCGGCGAATCGAGGAAGGTCGCCCCGCCCGGTCCCGACCTCTTCTGGGAATCCGGCTGGGGCACTCTGATCGACGAGGCGATGGGCGAGGTGATCGATTTCCCCGGCGGCGAGCTTCGGATGAGCCTTACCCCGGCGATGACCCTGTTCGACGTCGACGGCTTCCTGCCTCCGGCCGAGCTCGCCGTCGCGGCCGCCGAGGCGGTCGGCTACGCCATCCGCCGCCTCGACATCGGCGGATCGATCGGGATCGACCTTCCGACGGTCCCTGCCCGCGAAGACCGGCTTCGCGCGGTGGCGGCCCTGGACGCGGTGCTTCCCCGGCCGTTCGAGCGGACCGCGGTCAACGGCTTCGGATTCCTCCAGATCGTGAGGCGGCGCGAGCGGCGCTCGATTCCGGAGATCGTGCAATGGGATGCCGCCGCAGCCGCGGCCCGCGATCTGCTTCGCGACGCGGAATGGGCCGGCGGGATCGGCCCGAGGACCCTGGCCGCGGCGCCCGAGGTCATCGCCAGGATCAAGGCCAATCCCGGCTGGGTCGAGACCCTTGAGCGGCGCATCGGCGCCCCCGTCGCCTTGCGGGAGGAGCCGAACTTCACCACATGGCAGAAGCATGTCCATGCCCGCCACGCCTGAACGGCACCGGAAAGGCTGCCCCTTGTGCGGCAAGCCCGCCGGTCCGGAGCACTCGCCCTTCTGCAGCCGCGGCTGCCGCGACCGCGACCTGCTCAACTGGCTCGGCGATTCCTACCGGGTCCCCGGGCCCCCGGCCGTCGAAAACGCCGATGGCGGGCTGGACAGCGAAGGCTGAGCCCTTCTATAGGCGCTCGTCTTCGGCTCCCGCCGGAACGCCCAGGTAGCTCAGTTGGTAGAGCACGTGACTGAAAATCACGGTGTCGGTGGTTCGATTCCGCCCCTGGGCACCAGCCTTCGCCCGGTCCACCGGCAAGGCGCCGGGAACTTCCTCAGCCCTCGTTCATCTAATCTGGGTTGCAATTGAGCACCCTTTTCCAAGGGGAGTCGTACGAGCCAGGCCCATCTCAACGCGATCGGCACCGCCGTTCCGAGGCACGACGTCCATTCGGCCTTCATCCGCTGGGCTGAAGGCCGGGTGCGCGACCCGCGCAAGCGCGCCCTGTTCTCCCGGATGGCGGCGCGGTCGGGGATCGAGCATCGCTGGTCGGTGCTTCCGCCGGCGCCCTACGGAACCTCGCCGGTCGATCCCGGCGGCTTCTACCACGGCCCGCTTCCGACCACCGGTTCCCGGATGGACATTTACGCCCAGGCCGCGCCCAGGCTCGCGCTGGCGGCGATCGGAAGGCTCGAGGCGGCCGCGCTGATCGGGATCACCCATTTGATCGTCGCCAGCTGCACCGGCTTCGTCGCTCCGGGGATCGACCAGATCATCGCCGCCGAGCTCGGCCTCGGCGGCCATGTCGAGCGGACCCTGGTCGGCTTCATGGGCTGCTACGCCGCGGTCTCGTCGCTCCGCCTCGCCCATCATATCGTCCGGTCGGAGCCGGAGGCGCGGGTGCTGGTGGTGACGGTCGAGCTGTCCAGCCTCCACCTCCAATATGAGGAGGATGTCGAGCGGCTGCTCGCCGCACTCCAGTTCGGCGACGGCGCGACCGCGTCGCTGGTGACCGCCGAGCCGCGCGGCTTCGCTCTGTCGCGGCCGTTCGCGGCGACCCTTCCGGATTCGGGAGAGCTGATCCGCTGGCGGGTAGGCGATCACGGCTTCGTCATGGATCTTTCGGGCGAGGTCCCGGGCCGGATCGGGGAGGCGCTCCGGGACAAAAGCGTTCGCGAGACGATGCTCGGCAACGAGTCGCCGGAGGCGTTCGACTCCTGGGCGGTCCATGCCGGGGGGCGCTCGGTGCTCGACTCGGTCGAGCATGGCCTCGGCCTTCCGCCGCGGGCGCTGGCGGAGTCGCGCGACGTGCTTTCGCGGTTCGGGAACATGTCCTCATCGACCCTGCCCTTCGTCCTCCAGCGGCTTCTCGCCGACCCGGGTCGGCGGCGCGGAATCGCTTTGGCCTTCGGTCCGGGCCTGGCCGCGGAGGGCTTCCATTTCGAGCGGGCGGCGTGAGATCGCTCGACGGCCGGATCCGCGATGAAGAGCAGATGGACGACCCGTCGCTCGACCCGGCCGTCTATGACGAGGTCCTGAAGGGGCTCGGCCGGGTCAATGCCTGGACCTTCGCGAAGCGGCCCACTTTGTCCTTCCTCGCCCGGGCGACGAAGGGCCGCGACGGCTTCAGCCTGCTCGACGTCGGCTCGGGCGAAGGCGGCATGCTGAGGGCGATCGCGAAATGGGCGAAGAGGCGCGGCCTCGCCGCCCGGCTCACCGGGATCGACCTCAACCCCAAGAGCGAAGGGGTGGCCCGGGCAATGACTCCCGGCGACCTGCCGATCGAGTACAGGACCGGCGACTATCGCGACCTCGGCCGCTTCGATTTCGTCGTCAGCAGCCTCGTCGCCCACCATATGACGGATGACCAGCTGCTCGGCTTCCTGTGCTGGATGGAGGCGAATTCGGACCGCGGCTGGATCGTCAACGACCTCCACCGGCACCGCTTCGCCTATTTCGGCTTCCCGCTGCTCGCGACCCTGCTCGGAGTCCATCGCATCGTCCGGCAGGACGGCCGGCTATCCATCGCCCGCGCCTTCCGTCCGGACGACTGGCGGTCGATCCTGGCCGAAGCCGGGGTGAGCGAAGGGGTCGAGGTCCGGCGCTATTTCCCGTTCCGGCTGTGCGTCGAACGGCTGCGCTGATCGTCGGCGGCGGGCCGGCGGGCTCGGCCGCGGCCATCGCCCTCGCCCGCTCCGGGATCGAGACGGAGCTGGTCGAGCGCAGCGAGGGGCCGCACGACGTGGTCTGCGGCGGCTTCCTCGGCTGGGACGCGCTTGCGGCGCTCGAGCGGCTCGGGGTCGATCCGGCGGCGCTCGGCGCCCGCACGATCCGAAGGCTCAGGCTGATCTCGGCGGAAAGCTCGGTCGAGGCGGACCTGCCCAACGCCGCCGCCGGCCTGTCCCGGCGGACCCTCGACGAAGCCTTGCTCGACAGGGCCCGGCAGGCGGGGGCGGAGGTCCGCCGGGGCCGGGCGGTGCGCGCGGCCGACCTTGCCGGCCGGCGGATCCGGCTCGACGACGAGGAGGAGGTCGCCGGCGGGGCGCTGGTTCTCGCCACCGGCAAGCACGAGCTCCGCGGCGGCGCCCGTCCGGTCGACATCTCGACCCGGCCGCTCGGCCTGAGGACGTCGCTGCGGCCGGACCGGGCGCTGGCCGCGGCGCTGGAAGGGACGATCGAGCTCCACCTCTATGACGGCGGCTATGCCGGCCTTCTGCTCCAGGAGGACGGCCATGCCAATCTCTGCCTCTCCGCCTCGCGCGACCGGTTGAAGGAGGCCGGCGGAATCGAGGCGCTGGCGGCCCGGCTGGCGGACGAGCTTCCGGCCTTCGGCGAGCGTCTGGCCGGGGGCGAGGCCGGCGACTGGAGCGCCGTCTCGGGCGTGCCCTACGGCTGGCGCGCGACCGGGACGGTGGACGGCGTCTACCGGGTCGGCGATCAGGCCGCGGTCATCGCCTCCCTCGCCGGAGACGGCATCGCCATCGCTCTGGAGAGCGGAGTCGCGGCGGCCGGGGCGATCGCGGCGGGCAAGCCGGCGGCGGAGTTCCAGCGCGACTGGGCCCGGCGCGCGCGACGGCCGGTCGGGCTGGCCGAGGTGCTTCGCCGTTCCGCCGAGCACGGCCTGTCGCGCGAGGCGATGATGGCGCTGCTCGGCTGGTTCCCCTCGCTGGCGCCGCTGGCCGCGAAGCTGACGCGGATCGGGTGACGAAATTCCTCCCCGCGATTTCGCGGGGAGGGGGACCAGGCGAAGCCTGGTGGAGGGGTTCTTTCAGACTCCGAAGAACCCCTCCACCGCGCTGTCGCGCGGTCCCCCTCCCCCGCAAATGCGGGGGAGGAATTCTACGTCAATATTGCTTCCTGTACCTCAGGTTGACGTTGTTGCCGCCGCCCGAGGTGCTGACCTGGGAGAGGATGCTGAGCGCCCGCGACAGGGCGACCTCGATCTGGGTGGCGGTGAAGCCGCGGGCGTCGGTGATGATCTCGAGATAGATGTCGTTGGAGACGTAGAAGCCGGCGGCGATCGCCGTGCCCCGCCCGGTGGTGTCGTCGGCGCCGAGAATCCGGAGCCGGTCGAGGCCGGTCGAGGAGCGCAGCTTGCCGAGCGGGTTGAGCCCGCCGCCGCCGCCGCGCAGGCTGTTCAGCGAGGTGGCGAGCTGGACCGCCTGGAGCGCCGAGATCTCGGTCACCGAGCCGCCGAACAGGATCCGGGCCATGATCTCGTCCTGGGGCAGGCCGGGATTGGAGGTGAAGGCGATCTGCGGGTTGTTGGCGCTGCCCGAGACGTTGATGTTGACGGTGACGTCCTTGATGTCGGCGGAGGCGACGATGTCGAGCCGGGGATTGGGCGGCCGCTGGCCGGTGAACTGGATATGGCCTCGGGTGACGTCGAAGCGCTGGCCCGAGAAGCTGTACGTGCCGCGGATCAGGTCGGCCTCGCCGAGGATCGAGGGAGTCGCGGTCGTGCCCTGGACCCTGAGGTCCGCGCTCCATTCGGATTCGAGGCCCATTCCGGCGATGAACAGGCGGTTGTCGGCGCGCAGGCGAAGGTCGAGCTTCCAGATGCTCGGAGCGGTGTCGGCCTGCTGGGTCGCGTCCCTGACGGTCGGCAGCGGCTCGCCCTTGCGGCGGACTCCGGCAAGCTCGACGATTTGGGCGGCGCCCTGACGGATGATCTGGTAGCGCACCTCCGGCAGGCTGAGATCGCCCGAGATCAAAGCTCCGCCGGCGCGGCTGTTGGTGATGGCGAGGTCGCCGGTGAGGGTGGCGCCGATATTGTCGCTTCGGGCGAGCTGGGCCTCGTCGAGCTTCAGTCGGATGTCCATCGGATAGCCTGCGGCCGAGGCGAAGCCGACCGTCCCGGTGCCGCTGATCGTGCCCGAGCCGGCCCGGCCGGAGAGCTGGGTGAGCTGGAGCTCGGAGCTGGTGAAGCGGCCCTGCAGGGCGAGCTGGCTGATCTTCGTCCCGTAGGTCTCGTGGACGAAGGTCAAATTGTTGGCGCGGACGATCCCGGTGAGCTGCGGGCTCTGCACCCGGCCCGAGAAATCGGCGGCGACCCCGATCGGGCCCGAGAGCTGCATGTCGGCCACGCCGCTCAGCGACCACAAAACCTCGGCCGGGCCGTTGTAGCGGATTCCGCCGGCGAGCGGCGCCGCGAGCAGCCGGGCGGTCCAGCCGCCGGCGCCGGGGCCGACCGGCTGGAGCCGGAGCTGGGCCCGGCCGATGACGGCGGAGTCGCGGCGGATCACCGCGGCGAGGTTGCCGCCTTCGGGCCGGAGCTGCCCGGCGATGGCGAGATCGACCGGCGGCGAGCGGACGGCGATGCCGCTGCGGGTGAAGCCGGCCACGGTCAGCCGCGCGTCCGCCCTCGGGAAGGAGTCGCCGCCGACCTGGGCGAAGTCGATGCTCCCGGTCGCCCGTCCGCCGAGGCCGAGGCCGGGCGAGAAGAGGTTGAGGAAGGAGACGTCGAAATCATCGAGCCTCGACTGGATCACCATTCCGCCGTCGCCGTAGCGGCCGGCGAGTCGGACATTGCCCTGCGGCAAGACGAGCTCGGCGGGCGCGAGCTGCCAGCCGCCGGCGACCTTGCTGATCTCGGCCGGCCGGGCGAGCCGGAAGGGGATGTTCCTCACCTGGCCCTGGGCGGCGGTCCGGATCAAATTGGGCGACAAAGCGGCGTTGACCGCCACCCGGAACGGCATCCCGCTCGTCCCTTCTGCGAAGAGCTGGGCGGTGCCGTTGCCGCCGCGATAATCGACCTTGGCCCGGGCCCGGGCGAGGAAGAAATTGTTGGAGCGCACGCCGGCGAGCTGGGCGTCGCCGACGATGTGCGGCGCGTCGGGATAGAGGATGACGCTCGCCCGGACGATCCCGCGCTGGATCAGGATCGGATTCTCGCCCGGTATCTGGGCGCCGCTGGCCGTCGCATCGACGTCCGCGCGCTGGTAGCGGCCGACGGCCGAGAGCTGGATCGTACCCTGCAGGCCCTGCCCGGTCATCGCCAGGGTTCCGGCGAACGGGCCCGCCGAGGTCCGGACGACCCGGCCGGTGAAGGTCATTCCGGCGAAGAGCAGGCGCCGGACCTCGATCGTCATCGGGCCGCGCCCGGAGAGGATGGTGACGTCCGCCTCGAACGGCCCGTAGGCCGACTGGCCCTTGGCGCTGACCGCATAGCCTCCCGCGACCGCGCGCACCGTCGCGGTGACGTCGCGAAGGCCGATCCCGAAGCCCGGGCTCGCCGCCCGAAGCTGGATCTGCGGCCGGGTTGCGGTGCCCCTCACCACCACCGCGAGCGCTCCATAGGTCCGCGAGACCCCGGCGGCCCGGATGGCGATCCGCCCGTCGGGCCAGATCGTCCCGCCGCCCGAAGTGATCCGGAGCCCGGGCGAGCTCAGCCGGACATTGTCGAGCGTGATCACTCCGGACGGAGTCATCACCACATTGGCCGAGGCGGTGGCGTTGCCTTCGAGGATTCCGGCGGCGGTCGGATTGTCGATCCGGCGGGTGCGCACCGCCACCCGGCCCTTGAGTCCGAAGCCGTTTCCAGCGGAGAACACGTCCATGTCGGTGGTGAGGTCGAGGAGCCCGATGCCCTCCATCAAATAATTGTCGACCGTGCCCTGTATTGCGGCGCGGTACTGGCCCTTGGCGAGGTCGGCGGCGAGGACGACGGTGGCATTGAGCCGGTCGGAGCGGACCTTGAGGTTGTCCGAGACGAGCCTGGTGCCGCTGATGTTGATCGTCCCGTTCGCCGACACGTTGGTCAGCAGGCTTCCGAGCGACGGGTCGAGGCCGCTGATCCGGCGCGCCCGCGCCTGGACCGGGATCCGGATCCGGTCGGTGTCGACCTTGGCCCGGCCCCGCGCCTGGAGGAGCTCGATCGTGGTGTCGTTGAAGCTCAGCGAGCGGGCGCGAAGGTCGTAGGCGACGAAGGGCGTCCGGAAGGCCCCGTTGAGGACCGCCGCGACGCGCAGGTCGGTGCCGTCGATATTGGGCCCGATCGCTCTCGGCCGCGACAGCCGGGCGGCGACCTTGAAATCCTGGAACTGGTTTCGCCCGAGGTCGAGCATTCCCTCGGCGACGATCCCGAGCGCGGGCGAGGTCAGGGTCAGCCTGGTGTCGGCCCGCCGCTGGTCGAGCTTCGTCGTCAGATTCACCTGGACGTGCGGCGAAAGCAAATTCTTCGCGACTCCCGCCGGCATCAGCAGGCCGGGATTCATCGGCCCGGAGACGGTGAAGGCGCCGTCTTTGGCGCCGACGGCGAGGTCTGCGAATTCCTTGCCGCCGAGCACCGCCCGGGCCTTGCCGCGCCAGTTCTTCCAGGTGCCGTTGCCGCCGAGGGTGGCGACGAGCGGCTGGTTCAGCCCGGACAGCTTGGCGACGAAGCCGTCGGCGGGCGCCTCGACCCGGACCCCGATCGCCAGGCGGTTCGCCTCCGGTACGGCGTCGATGCGAAGCGCGAGCTTGTCGCCGCCGGGCAGGCCGGGCCCGGCGATGGCGTTGGCGTCGAGCGCCACCTGGGCCCGGCCGTCGTCGATCCGGGCGCTTCCGGCGAGGCTGAGCAGGTGGCGATAGCCGGTGACCGGAGGGTCGATCAGCATCCGGTCGACCTTGATCTGGCCGATGTCGACATTGATGTCCGGAAGCAGCGGGGCGTCGGGATCGCCGGGCTTGAGCTCAGGCAGGCGGTAGAGGCGCGCCTGCGGGATCTCGAGCCGCTTGATGTCGATATGGTTGCGGAAATAAGCGAGCGGCCGCCAGTCGAGGGTCGCCTCGGGAGCGACGAGGAAGGTGCCCTTCGGGTCCTTCAGGGTCAGGCCGTGGAGGGTGAGCTCGCCGAACAGCGAGCCCTCGATCCGCTCGACGTCGATGTCGAGCCCCGACGCGGTCTCCAGCTGGTTGATCTGCTTGACGACGAAGCTTCGGCCGAGCGACGAGTTCAGCCATATGAAGAAGAGCAGGAGGGCGACGACGAGGCCGATCAGGCCGATCCCGGTCCATTTCGCGGCGGTCCGGGCGCGCTGGCGGCCGCGCGGCATACGGGGGGCGGGCTCGGCCGCGGTCGCCATCTAGAAAGCCTGCCCGATCGAGACGTAGACGGCGAACTTGGATTCGCCCGGGCGGCGGCCGATCGGGACCGCGATGTCGGCCCGCATCGGCCCGAAATTGGTGTAGAGCCTTCCGCCGACGCCGACCCCGAAGCGCATGTCGTCGAAGCGCGGAGTCTGGCTGTGATAGACCTGGCCGGCGTCGACGAAGCCGACCACGCCGTAATTGCCGAAGCGGTAGCGGGCCTCGACGGCGAACTCGACGAGGCTCCGGCCGCCGGTCGGGATGAACTCCGTCGGATCGTCCTTCTCGTCGGGATCGGTCGGATCGAAATCGGGGTTCGGCACCTCGATCTTCGGCCCCAGCTCCTGGAAGCCGAAGCCTCGGACCGATCCGCCGCCGCCCGCGTAGAGCCGCCGCGACGGCGCCAGCTCGACGAGATCGGCGCCGTAGATCGAGCCGACCCGGGCCCGACCGGCGATGACGATATTGTCCTTCACCGGATAATAAGCGCTGCCGTCGACGATGTTGCGGAGATAGGGCTGGGCGGGATCGCGGAGCGAGGTCTCCGGATTGACGAAGGCCTTGAGCCGGAAGCCCCTGGTCGGGTCGAGCAGGCTGTTCGAGCGGTCGTAGCCGACCTGCCCGCTGACCCCGGCGAGGAAGAAGGCGTCGCTGATCGAGAGCGGCGGGAATCCGGTCTGCGCCTCGTTGGTCGCGATCACCTCGGCGCCGAGCGCGTAGGTCCACACTTTCTGCCAGATCGGGGTCGATTCGCGCGCGACCTGCCCGTGCAGCCTCACCGTATAACCCTTGAAGGCCGGCAGGTCGCGGCGCCCCGCCTCGGCCTGGACGAAGAGGCTGCGGTCGCGCTTCTTCCAGTTGTTGCGGCGCAGGCGGACGCGCAGCGCCTGCTCCTGGGTGCCGGCGATGGCGTGGACCATCAGCGCGCCCTCGGGCGGGAACAGGTTGCGATGCTCCCAGGTCGCCTCGGCGCGGACGCCCTCGCCGGTCGAATAGCCCACCGTCCCCGCCAGCGACCGCGCCGGCCCCGCATCCTGCCTGACGAGGATGTTGACATATTCGGTGCCGTCCTCGGCCTTCTCGCCGGTGGCGATTGGCTCGGCGGAGACGGTGGTGAAGAGGTTGGTCGCGATCATCGCCTCGCGCAGGTCGTCGACCTTGCGGCTGTCGTAGAGGTCGCCGCGCTTGAATCGGGAGAGGACCCCGACATGCCTGGCGCCGAAAGCGAGGTCGCCCTCGGTGGTGAAGCCTGCGAAGCGCGAGCGATTGCCGGGATCGACCGGCAAGGTGTAGTCGCCGTGGCGGGTCTCGGGGTCGAGCAATATGTCGCGAAGGCCGACCTCGGCGAACGGATAGCCCTGCTGGGGAAGTCGGAGCCGGATATTGGCCTCGGCCGCCTCGACGTTGATCGCGACGATCGGATCCTCGGCCTTGAGCGGCAGAGCCTCGCGGGCGAGGCCGGGCGGCTCCGTCTCGGGGCCGTCGATCCTGATGTCGCCGAGCAGGTAGCGCGGCCCCGGGACGACGCTCACCGCCACCCGCATCCGGCCCGGCTCGTCCGGCAGCTGCTCGATCGTCGACAAGGCGGTAGCGTCGTAATAGCCTTCGGAGCGGAGCAGGCGGACGGCGAGGAGCTCGTCCTCCTTCGCCCGGGCCGAGATCTGGGCGCCGTTGGTCGCCTCGCCGTCGGAATCCTCCAGCGCTGAAAGCTCGCGGAACCGGTCCTCGAGCCCGATCTCCTCGAGACCCTCGACGACGAGGGTGTAGCGGACCGGCTCGACCTTCTCGTCCCCGTCGCCGTCGCCCTCGGAAGGGGGCGGGGTGGTCACGTCGAATTCGGAGATCGGGGTCAGCGGCCGATCGATCTCCGGATCGGGCACCGCCGCATCGGGGATCAGCTCGCCCTCGGGCGTCGTCGCCGGCGGCGGACCGGCGAAATCCTCGAGCGGCTCGAGCGGCTTGCCCAGCTCCGGGTCGAGCGCGGGCAGTTCCTTCTCGAACTGGCTGTCGGAGACGATGGGCTCGTCGGGGGCCGGGGTCGCCGGCGGGTCCTGCGGGTTATTGGCCTGGGCGAAGGCCGGCGCGGCCGTGGCCAGCGCCAACGCGCCGGCGGCGACCGCTCCCATCAGTATCCCGGCCTTCTTCAAATGCCCGCCGCTCCGAGGTGAAACCCGGTCCTTACGCCGAAAACCGTTCAACTGGAAAAGCTTGCATTTGTTCCGGAGGCGTAAGGGAAGGCTCGTGTGACCTGCGGGCAACGGCCGGACGCATTCCTCCCCGAGCTTGCCTCGGGGAGGGGGACCGCGGCGCGAAGCGCCGTGGTGGAGGGGCAAATCGGAGTCTGCATTACCCCTCCACCGCGCTTCGCGCGGTCCCCCTCCCCGAGCAAGCTCGGGGAGGAACTTGCACTCACCCCTTCGGCACCACCGGCGCGGCGCCGTCGCCGACGATCGCGAAGCCCGCCCAATAATAAGGATGCGAGGTGGCCGGCGTGGCCATTAGCCGGTTCTGCGCCTGGCGCAGCGCCGCGGCGGTCGAAGTCCCCGGTGGCGCCGTGAACAGGCCGGAGACGAGGCGGTTGGTCGCGTCGAAATCGTCCGGGACGGGCCAGTGGCTGGCGACGACCGAGCGGGCGCCTGCTCCGACGAAGGCACGGACCAGGCCGTCGAGGGCGAAGTCGCCGCCGCCGCGGAGCCCGGCCTCGCGGTTGGCGGCGAGGCTGGCCCTGCCGGCGGTATCGCAGGCCGAGAGGATGACGAGATCGGCGTCGAGCCGGAGGTCGTAAATCTCGCCGAAGCTGAGCAGACCGTCCGAGCCCTCGCCCGCGAAAGAGGTCATCAGGGCCGGCCGGGCGGGGCATTCGGGCCGGGGCGCCGTCACCAGGCCGTGAGTGGCGAAATGCAGGATCCGAAATTCGGCGAGGTCGCCGCGCGCCTTGATCGCGCTGTCGCTGAACGCCGCCCCGGTGACGATCTCGCTTCCGCCGGCGCCGAGCGCCTGGCGCGCGGTGCGAAGCTCGGCGGCGGAGATCGGCTTGGCCCATTGGCCGAGCGGCCAGGCGCAGACCGGTCCCTGTCCCAGCAGCCCGCCGACCGCCGACCGCTCGAGGGCCTCGCCGCTCGGCGGCGCGTTCTCGCCCATTCCGAGATAGTCCTTGCGCGCGCGCGAAGCGCCGGCCCGTCGCACGTCGCGGAAGGCCCGGGCGGAAACGGCAGTGCTGATGTCGCGGTCGCGGCCGAGCCAGCGGACCGGCGTGAAGTCGAAGCCGTCCTCGCCGGCCCGGCGCGCCCTGGCGAGATAGGAGTCGACTCCCGAGCGCTCGGTCACCAGCAGGCTGGGCGGAAGCCTGAGCATCGCCCCGTCGGGCTCGAAGATGAGGTGAGTGACGTCCGCCATCGCCGCCTCGCCTGAGCCGAACAGCTGGCCGTACAGCCTGAAGGCGAGCTCGACGTCGAACGGATAGGTCAGGATGCTGCCCTCCTCCTTGACCGCGACCGTGGCCCTCAGGGCGTCGACCTCTCGCTCGAGCTCGGCCGGGCTCGCGCCGAGCTTCCAGGCGCTCGCCGCGCCGGGAGTCGCGAGCACGGCGTAGGCCGCGTCGCCGACGACGATCATCTTGTAATAGGCCTCGCCGGGCCGGAGCGCCTGCTGCAGGTCGGCCAACTCCATCAATCCGCCGGAAAGGACGCGGTAGCGCGGGAAATCGGCGAGCTTCGACTGGGTAGCCACCTGCTCCCGCCGGAGCCCGTCGAGCTCGGCGCGGAGCCCGGCGAGCCTCGCCTCGTCGGGCTCGGGCGCGACGGCGAGGCGACCCGCCTCGACCTGGAGCCGCTCGATCGACCGGCCGAGATTGACCGACTGCCGGAACAGCCGCGACGCCTCGTCGCTGCCCCCGGAAAGCTCGCGGGCGAGCACCGCCTGGGTCTGGGCGACTCCCGGTCGGACGAGGATCTGGCTCGCCTTGAACATCTCGGCCGCCGCCGCCGGGTCGCGGCCCTCGCGCTCGAGCAGTGCGAAATAGGGCGCGAGGGTGCGGTGGAGCGTCGGCGAGGCGCTGCCGCCGGCCGAATTGGCTTCGACCACTTTTTTGTAGAGGGCGCGGGCCTCGGCGGTCCGGCCGCCGCGGGCGAAATGGGCGGCGAGTCGGGTCTGGGCGCTGAGCAGGGCGGCCGAGCCGGGATGCTCGGCCTCGAGCAGGGCGATCGCGGCCCGGTGCCGGCGCTCGGCCTCGGCGGAATCGCCGCGCGCCTCGGCCAGCGCCGCGAGCTCCCCGTAGACCTGCGCTCGAAGCCAGATCGTCGAGGCGATGCGTCCGTCGCGGACCGAGTCCAGCCCCGCCAGCGCCCTCTGCAGCGCCGCCGCGGCCGGCTCGGGCTGTCCGGCGAGCCGGAGCAACGTGCCTCTCAGATGGAGCGCCTGGGCGTCGAGTATCTGCGCCCTCTCCTCGGGCAGCAGCCGGCCGCCGGGGCCGCCGAGCTGGCGCAGGGCGGGCGATTCGGCGGCGATCCTGGCGGCGGTCCGGGCGTCGATCGCGGTCTCGGCTTCCGGCGCCGGCAGCATCGCCGAGGGCGGCAGCGGCTTGTCGAGCTCGGCCAGGGCGTCGGCCTCGCTTCCGCGGTTGAGCAGGTCGATGGCCTGATAGTTGCGGAGCATCCGGGCGACGACCATGTCGCCGCCGCCGGCTTCGGCCGCGCGGGCGAGGAGGGCGTCGCCCACCCCGTAATAGCCGAGATTGGACTGCTGGAGGGCCTGGTTGACGATCGCCTCGGCGCGGCCGGCGCCGACGGGTTCGGCGGAGCCAAGAACCTCGAAAAATTCCGCCGAGTCGGCGAAATAGCCCGAATTGTTGCGGCGATAGGCCTGGTCTCGGGCCCGCGCCGGATCGAGCGCTCCGGCCTGGGCCCGGGCGAAGGCGGCGGGATCGCCGGCCTCGGTCAGCGCGACCTCGACATTGCCGGCCACCGGACGGTCGGCGACGAGGGTCCGGAGGCCGATGCGAAGGGCGCTGTCATAGCCGGCGAGGCCCTCCGCGACGTAGAGGGTGCCGCCGCGCCTCAGGCTGTAGACCCGGTAGGGGAGACCGCCTTCGAGCGTGCAGCTCAGCGCCTCGACGCCGCTCAGGGTCTCGATTTCAGTACGTGCGCCGGGCGAGCATTGGGCCTTGCCCTGACGCAGCGCGGCGAGCCGCCCGGCGGGATCGCCGCCCCGCTCGCGGAGCGCATAGAGTCGGCCGACCGCGGCGGCGGCGTCGCGGCAGACGATCGCATAGCCCCGGTCGAACATGTCGCTCAGCGCAGGGTCGCCGGACGAGGCCTCGGCGGAGCAGATCGCGCTTCCGCCCGATCCGAGCCGGAAGCTGTCCTGGAGGCTGATCCTCGGCTCCGCGCCCGCGGCCGCAGCGAGAGCGGCCGCCAGGACCAGGACGGAGAGGCGCCGGAGTCTCATTGCGGGCGCCCGTCCTCTTCATCCTCGTCCTCGTCGTCCCCGGTCCACAGGCCGGAGTCGCCGCCGCTCGTCACCGGTTCGTCGATCGGCGGCAACTCGCCGAGGCCGATGTCGAGTATCTCGCCGCGCCGCCGGGCCTCCTGCGGGACCAGCGGGCCCAGGACGGCGGCGGCGCTGGTCGGGCGACCCGCCGGCCCCGGATCGAGGTCGGGCGGCGGGGGCGGCGGAGGAGGAGGCGGCGGCGGGGGCGGCGGCGGCGGTGGTGGCGGAGGCGGAGGCGGCGGCGGCGGTGGTGGGGGTGGCGGGGGCGGAACCGGGCACGCGCCGGTGTTGATGTTGCACAGGTTCAGCTCGGAATCGTCGCTGTAGGAGGTTCCGGCCGCCTTGCCGAAATCGGCGAGGGCGAAGAAGGCGTTGCCGGTGACGAAGCTGCCGTCCGGATTGCGCTTGCGGCCGAAGCCGACGACCGTGATCGGGGTCGCCCCGCCCCGGATCGAGAGACCGCCCGACCCGACCGTCAGCCCGGCGAGATCGGTGGCGGTGCCGCTGTTCTGGATGAACAGGGCGCTTCCGATGGTGAAGGCGATGCCGCCGGCCATCAAATAGCCGACCGGATTCGCCACCCCGCCGCCGTTGAGCAGGGCCGCGCTTCGGCCCGGGAAATTGGGATCGGCGGCGAGCTGCGCGGCGAGGATGGCGTCGGTGACGGTGACGGTCGGAGCGGCCAAGGCGAGCAGTCCGGCGGGGGCGCCGAGGCTGTCGCTGAGCCATATCGAGCCGCCCGGAGTGAAGACCTGTATCCGCTCCCCGGCCGAGATCGCGAAAGCGTCGGTCGCCGAGGCATTGCCATAGGCGACGGCGCCCTCGACCCTGACCCGTCCCGGAGTGACGATCTCGAACCGCGCCAGCCCCGTCCCGCTCTGGGTGCCGCTCAGATTGAGGGTCCGAAGGAAGATGTCCGCGAGCCGGTTCGGGTCGGCCCCGATCACCGGGGCCTGGATCGCTATCCGCTGGCTGACGACCCGGCCGAGCTCGGCGGCATCGAGCGTGTAGCCCGCCCCCGCCACGGTTCCGCCGACCACCGCGGCGACGCCGGTCGGCAGGATCGTGAAGGTGGTGCTGACGGTCGAGCCGCTGCCGAGCGT
>DASQJV010000078.1:0-6877 GCA_035630855.1 Allosphingosinicella sp.
CCGTCGTTGACATTCTCGTCGATTCCCCCGCCCTCGCGGCGGGCGTTGATGAAGCCGGCATATTCGGTGTGATAGGCGACGGCGCGGATGGCGGCGTGGTCGCCGAGCGGCGTGTTGACCGCGCCCTTGATATGGCCGCCGATGCCGTCGCCGCCGACGAGGTTGAGATTGCCCTCGACCAGGCCTTCGACCCGGTCGACGGTCGGCTGGTTGGTGATGTAGCGGATGGTGCCGCCGACCGAGCCGGACCCGAACAGGGTCCCCTGCGGCCCGCGCAGGGTCTCGACCCGGTTGAGGTCGAACAAGTCGAGGTCGGGCTGGAACAGCGAAAGCGAGACAACCGATTCGTCGAGATAGACTCCGACCTGCTCCTTGACGCCCGGCTGGTCGCGGATGATCTGGCCCGCCGAAACTCCGCGGATCGAGACCTGGCTCTGGCCCGGGCCGAGATTCTGGACGTTGAGGCCGGCGACGTTGCGCGACAGATCCTCGATCGTCCCGGCGCCGAGGCGCTGGATGTCCTCCTCGGTCTGGGCGTTGATCGAGAAGGGCACCTCGAGCAGGGTGGTCTGGCGCTTGGTCGCGGTGACGTAGATGGTGGCCTCGTCGCCCTCCTCCTCGGCGGCCTCGTTGGCGGCCTGGGCCTCCTCCTCCTCGGTCTGGGCGGAGGCCGGCGAGGCGAAAGCGAGGCAGGCGGCGAAGGAGGCGCCGGCGAGGAAAACGGCTTTGCCGACGCGCGTGCGGTTCCAGAGACGAGCCATCTTGATTCCCCCTCGTTGTGGCAGTGCAACAATCTCTGCCCCTGAACACGGAAGATCAAGGCGGAGAGCAAAGGGAGAGCGGAAAATCCGCCACACTGTTGCAGACGCGTAACAGCTTGGACAAGCCAAGGTCGTCATCCCGGGCTTGACCCGGGATCCATGAACACCGCCGCGGGGCCTGCCCGTGCTTGACTAATCCCCGCCCAGCCCAAATGCTGCCGGCCTTCCGGAGGGGTGGATGGCGGGCATGACTCGGCGGTCGGCGATCAAGGCGGGTACGGCGGCGGCGCTCGCCGCGGCCGGGACGCCCGCCCGAGGGGGCGCCCGGGCGGCGGACACGATCGTCGTCGGCGCCGGCGTTTTCGGGACCTGCACCGCCCGGGCCCTGCAGCGCTCGGGCCAGAAGGTGCTCCTGCTCGACGCCTGGGGCCCGGCCCATGCCCGGGCCTCGTCCGGCGGGGAATCGCGGCTGACCCGCGGGAGCTACGGGGCCGACGAGGTATATACGCGGATGGCCTGGGAATCGCTGGCCGAGTGGCGCGCCCTGTCGGCCCGGGCCGAGCTGCCGCTCTTCCATCCGGCCGGAATCCTCTTCTTCTTCCCGGACGCGCAGGATTATGTCCGGCAGACGGTGGAGGTCCATCGCCAGCTCAAGCTGCCGACCCGGCTGATGGAGCGGCGGGAGATGCGCCGCCGTTTCCCGATGATCGATTTCGAGGGCGTCGAGCTCGGCCTGTGGGAGCCGGAGTTCGGCGCTCTGATGGCCCGTCGGTCGGTGCAGACGATGGCCGCCGAGTTCGTCGCGGCCGGCGGCGAATATCGCCTCGGCGCGGTCGCGCCTCCCCAGGGAGGGGAGGGACCGCTCGAACGCATAATCATGCAGGACGGCGAGAAATTATACGCCGCGCGCTACGTCTTCGCCTGCGGGCCCTGGCTTCCCAGGCTGTTCCCCGACCTGCTCGGGAGCCGGATCTTCCCGACCCGGCAGGAAGTCTTCTTCTTCCGCCCGCCCGCGGGCGACGGCCGCTTCGGCCCCGGCGCCCTGCCCGGCTGGGCCGACTTCAACGCCGGCGACATCTTCTACGGATTCCCCGACCTCGAAGGCCGCGGCTGCAAGGTCGCCCACGACCGGCACGGACCGCCGATGGACCCGGACGTGGGCGATCGCACCCCCTCCCCCGCCGCCCTAGCCGAGGTGCGCGCCTATATGGAGCGCCGCTTCCCGGCCCTCAGAGGCGCTCCGCTCAGCGAGGCGCGGGTGTGCCAATACGAAAACAGCGCCAACGGCGACCTTCTGATCGACGTCCACCCGCATCGGCCCAACGTCTTCCTGGTCGGCGCGGGCTCGGGTCACGGCTTCAAGCACGGCCCGGCCGTCGGAGCCTATGCCGCGAAGCTGATCACGGGCACGCTCGCCGCCCCCGAGCCCCGCTTCTCGCTGGCGACGAAGGGCGAGCGCCAGGACCGGGCGGTTCATTAGGAGAGAAAGATGGAACAGCCGATCGACACTTTCCGCTCCTCGACCTGGGGCTGGCTCCGGGGGACGCTCGCCGGGTGGGGCACGATCGCGCTCATCCCCGTCGGCATATTGCTGTGCGCTCCCGGAACATGGGGCCTGTGGCCCCTGGGTCTCGCGGCTCTCGCCCTGCTCGTCATCCTGTGGAAGTGGCTCGAGAGCATGGCCGCGCGCTACGACATCTGCCCCGACCGGCTGATCGTCCGCCGCGGCATCTTCATCAAGAGCCTCGATGAGATCGAGCTCTACCGGGTCAAGGACGCCCGGCTCGACTTCAGCCTGATCAACCAGATGGCCGGTATCGGCACGATCACCGTCACCTCGAGCGACGAGACCACCCGCGGCGGAGCCCTCGTCCTGCGCCACGTCGAGCGCGCCGCCCACCGCCGCGAGGAGCTCCGCCGCCTGGTCGAGGCCGCCCGCCAGAAGCGGCGGGTGCGCGAGATCGACATGATGCATGAGGATTATTGAGAATTTTCCTCCCCATCGGAGATGGGGAGGAGGACCACCCGAAGGGTGGTGGAGGGGTAGAAGGCACTGGAGCCGAGGTTCTGAAGGGGACCACCGGGGACGGTGCCGATTACCCCTCCACCATGCTCCGCATGGTCCCCCTCCCCCCGCTTCGCGCGGGGAGGAAGATCAACCCTTTCTCGCCACGCCCACCAGGGCCGGCCTCAGCAGACGGTCCTTGATCATGTAGCCGGCCTGCATCTCCTGGACGATGGTGCCGGGCTCGGCGTCCGAAGGGATCTCGACCATCGCCTGGTGCTTGTGCGGATCGAGGGGCTGGCCCATCGCTTCGACCCGGGTGATGCCGTTGCGCTGGAAGACCGTGTCGAGCTCGCGCCCGGTCGCCTCGATCCCGGCGATCAGCGGCTTCATCCTTTCGTCCTGGCGGAGGTCGTCGGGGATGGCGGCGAGCGCCCGATCGAGATTGTCCTTCACCGACAGGACGTCGCGGGCGAAGCCGGTCGCCGCATAGGTGGCGGCGGTCTGCTTCTCCTGCTCGAGCCGGCGGCGGACGTTCTGGGTCTCCGCCTGGGCGTAGAGGACGTGCTGGCGGACCTGCTCCAGCTCCTTGACCAGCTCGGAGAAATCCTGCTCCTGCGCCTCCGCCTGCTCCTCGGCGGTGGCCTCCTGGTTGGTCTCTTCGTGCAGTTCCTGATCTTCGTTCATGCCATCAATCTCGATAGTGCCTGTGCCGTGAAATCCACCATGGGTACGACTCGCGCATAGTTCAACCGCGTCGGGCCGATCACTCCCACCACTCCGACCACCTTGCCGTCCCGTCCGCGATAAGGCGCGGCGATGACGGAAGATCCGGACAGAGCGAACAATTTGTTCTCCGAGCCGATGAAGATCTTCATTCCCTGGCCGGCCCGGGCGCTGTCGAGGAGGCGGACGATCTCCTCCTTGCCGTCGAGCTCCTCGAGCAATTGCCGGACCCGCTCGAGGTCGGCGGCGGCGCCGGGCTCGAGCAGATTGGCCTGGCCGCGGACGATCAGCACCGGCCGCTGGGCGCCGTCTTCCGACCAGAGGGCGA
This sequence comes from Allosphingosinicella sp., assembly GCA_035630855.1. Classification (GTDB taxonomy): domain Bacteria; phylum Pseudomonadota; class Alphaproteobacteria; order Sphingomonadales; family Sphingomonadaceae; genus Allosphingosinicella. The sequence continues at coordinate 3,821 of DASQJV010000078.1, forward strand.
GGCCGCGGTCGATCAGCTGACGCGCGGCGTCGTCGAGCGCCGCCTTGCCCGCCTGGATCTCGGCGGCGAGCCGACGCTGGGCCTCGGGCAGGGTGAGGCCGGACAGCCGGGCGCTGACGTAATTGCCGACTTCGGCGAGGGCCGAGGCGGCGATCCCGACGGGCAGGTCGACGACCCTATTCTCGACGCTGCCGTCGGCGCCGACCATCACCGCGAGCGCCTGGGTCGGCGACAGCTGGACGAAGCCCATCTGCCGAAGCACCGGCTCGCGCTTCGGGACGAGGACGATCCCGGCGCAGGCGGAGAGGCCGGACAAAGCGGCGGTGGCGGCGGACAAAGCCTCCTCGATCGGGCCGCCGCGCTCGAGCCGGGCCTCGATCGCCGCGCGCTCCTCGGCGCTGGGCTGCGCCGCCTGCATCAGCCCGTCGACGAACAGCCTGAGCCCGGTCTCGGTCGGGACCCGCCCGGCCGACGTATGCGGATGGGCGAGCAGCCCGATCTCCTCCAGATCCTGCATGACGTTTCGGATCGAGGCGGGCGAGAGGTTGAGGCCGGGCAGCTTGGAGAGGGTCCGCGAACCGACCGGGGCGCCCGAGCCGAGATAGGATTCGACCACCATCCGGAACACCTCGCGGGCGCGTTCGGTGAGCTCGCTGACGGGGGTGGAGGCCATGGACGCGATGTAGGGGAGGCTCGCGCGCGGCTCAACCAAGCTTGTTCCCCGGCTAGCGCGGGTCTCGCACCTGGCGGAGATCGACGATGGGGGCCTTGGCCGCCAGACGTTCGACCAGGTCCTGGGCCGACTTGAGGCCGGAATGGACCGCCCCCGTCTCGGCAGAGCGGCAGCCGAGATCGAACTTCAGCTCGCTCGTCCGGCCCGCCGCCGTCCAGGCGATCCGGCCGTAAGGGAAATCCGTGGCACGCTCATCGCAAGACATCGCCCTTCCGGCGAAACGGCGCCCCGCGGCCAGCAGCTTCTCCAGCCGTTTGAAATCCGCCGGGGAGATCCGGAAGGCTCGCGTGACCAGATCGTATTCCCGGAAGTTCCCCGACGGCGCATCTTTCGAGGCCGTGTAGGACGACAGTCCCGAGCGGTTCACCGTCCAGTCGAACAGCGGCTTGCCCCAGCTGCTGATCTTCAGCGACAGGCTGTCGGTCGCCGGCGCCGCGGCGGCGGCGGAGGGAAGAAGGGCGGCGAGCGCCGCCACCGCCAGGCTCATCCTCTTCATCCTCTCCCTTCCCGCTGGACCCGTCCGAGCGCCCTGTCTAAAGCCCCGGCCAGCCCAAGGAGAAGAGATAATGCGCCCTTCCGGACGCTCGCCCGACCAGATGCGCGCCATTTCGATGGAGCCCGCCTTCACCCGCCATGCCGAGGGCAGCTGCCTCGTCTCGTTCGGCGACACCAGGGTGCTGTGCACCGCCTCGGTCGAGCAGGGCCTGCCGTCCTGGCTGAGGGGCAAGGGCAAGGGCTGGGTCACCGCCGAATATGGCATGCTTCCGCGAGCGACCCATACCCGCGGCCGCCGCGAGGCCGCGTCCGGCAAGCAGTCCGGCCGGACCCAGGAGATACAGAGGCTGATCGGCCGGTCGCTCCGCGCCGTGGTCGACCTCCAGGCGCTGGGCGAGCGCCAGATCACCGTCGACTGCGACGTCATCCAGGCCGACGGCGGCACCCGCACGGCGGCGATCTCGGGCGGCTGGGTCGCGCTGAGGATCGCGGTCGACGGCCTGCTCCGGCAGCAGCTTCTCGCCGCCGACCCGATCCGGGAAAAGGTCGCCGCGGTGAGCTGCGGAATCCACCAGGGCCAGGCGGTCCTCGACCTCGATTACGAGGAGGATTCGGCCGCCGGCTGCGACGGCAATTTCGTCCTGACCGGCGGCGGCAGCATCGTCGAGGCGCAGGTGACGGCCGAGGGCGAATGCTATGACGAGGAGGGGCTGCTCCGGCTGCTGCGGCTGGCTCGGATCGGCTGCGGCGAGGTCTTCGCGGCCCAGGACCGGGCGACCGGACGGTGAGGAAGCTTCAGCCCGGCAAGCTGGTCATCGCCAGCCACAATGAAGGGAAGGTGCGCGAGATCCGCGAGCTTGTCGGCCCCCACGGGATCGAACCGGTCTCGGCGGCCGAGCTCGACCTGCCCGAGCCCGACGAGATCGGAACCACCTTCATCGACAATGCCGACCTCAAGGCGCGCGAGGCGGCGGACCTTTCGGGCCTTCCGGCGCTCGCCGACGACAGCGGTCTGTGCGTCGAGGCGCTCGAGGGACGGCCGGGCATCTTCTCGGCCCGCTGGGCGCTCGCCGCCGATCCCAGGATCGCCCCCGCCGCCGGGCCGGGCGAAGTCGAAGGCCCGCGCGATTTCGGCCTCGCCATGCGCCGGGTGTGGGAGGAGCTGGAAGCGCTCGGACCCGAGGCGAGCCGCAACGCCCATTTCGTCTGCGCCTTGGCGGTCTGCTGGCCCGACGGGCGAAGCGAATGGTTCGAGGGGCGGGTCGAGGGGATTCTGGTCTGGCCGCCGCGCGGCGACCGGGGCTTCGGCTACGACCCGATGTTCGTGCCGGCCGGCCACGACATCACCTTCGGCGAGATGGACCCGGCGGAGAAGCACCGGATCAGCCACCGGGCGGACGCGTTCAGGAAGCTGGTCGCGGCTCTGTTGTAGGTGACATGGGCAACCCCAAACCGTTCGGGCTGAGCTTGTCGAAGCCCTCTCCTTCACCGATCCCGGGAGGCGAAGAAGAGCCCTTCGACAATGATCGGGTGCGGATGTCCCCCGGACATCCGCACCCGATCATCAGTGCGAATGGAGTTTCGGGTGGCCTCGCCCTCTACGTCCACTGGCCCTTCTGCGTCTCCAAATGTCCCTATTGCGACTTCAACAGCCATGTCCGCGAGTCGATCGACCAGGTGGCGTGGCGCGAGGCTTTGCTCCGGGATCTCGCCTGGGAGGCTCGGGCCTGGCCGCCAGGCCCGCTCGCCTCGATCTTCTTCGGCGGCGGAACGCCGTCGCTGATGGAGCCGGCGACGGTCGCGGCGCTGATCGAGGCGGCCGACCGTCA
>DASQJV010000079.1:0-2716 GCA_035630855.1 Allosphingosinicella sp.
TCGTAGCTCATGCCGCGGTCAGCCTCAGGCCGACGATGCAGGCGATCAGCGCGAGGAGGAGGAGGATTCGGACCGAGGTGACCGGCTCGCCGAACCAGAGGATTCCGACCAGCACCGTCCCCGCAGCTCCGATTCCGCCCCAGATCGCATAGGCGGTGCCCATCGGGATGTCGCGGGCGGCGCGCTCGAGCAGGCCCATCGACAGGGTGACCGAAGCGAGAAAGCCGAGCGTCCAGGGCAGGTTCCTGAAGCCGTCGACGAAGCGCAGGCAGGTGGTGAAGCCGATTTCGAACAGCCCGCCGAGGATGAGGAGGAACCAGGCCATGGTGACAGTCACTAGTGACAGTCACTAGTGACTGTCACTCCCCTAGGCGCCCGCCTCGACCGCCGGCATCGGCGCCCGGCTCGGCCGGGTGGCGAACCAGCAGGCGACGACGATCATCGCCGCTCCGGCCAGGGTCAGCGGCTGGACAGGCTCGGCGAAGACCAGCCAGCCGAAGATCGCCGCCCAGATGAAGCCGGTATATTCGACCGGCGCCAGCCGCTGCGCCTCGGCCCGCGCATAGGCCCAGGAGAGGAGCATGAGCGACCCGAAGGCGAGAGCGGCGGCCGCCCATATGGCGGGCAGCTGGTCGGCAGGCGGCGGCGCCGCCAGGAAGGGCGCGGCGAGGGCGAAGCACAGCGCCATGATCAGGGCGGTGAAGAAGGCGATCTCGACCGGCCCGGCAAGCTGCGCCTGCTGCCGCATCAGGATGATGTTCCAGCCGTAGAGGCCGGCGGAGACGAGGATCGAGAGCGAGCCGAGCAGGGCTTCCCGGCCGAGCTCGGCCTGGGCCTGGCCGGCGAGGATTGCGACGACTCCGGCGAAGCCGAGCAGCGAGGCCAGGATCGCGGAGCGCTCGATCCTCTCCTTGAGCAGGACCGCGGCGAGGTAGAGGGCGATGAGCGGAGCGACGAAGGCCAGAGCGATCGCCTGCGCCATCGGTACCCGGGCGAGCCCCCAGAAGAAGGTCATCGCCATGACGCTTCCCATCACCCCCCGGATGAGGTGCACCCTCAAGGCGGCCCGGGCCGGCCGCGGCGAGCGGCGCAGGAAATAGACGGCGCCGCCTATCGCGGCCCCGGCCAGGGTCCGCCAGAGCAGGGCATTGTAGGTGCCGATGGCGAGCGACAGCCCCTTCATCAGCGCGTCCATGGTCGAGAAGAGCGCGATCCCGAGCGTCGCCACCGCGAAGGGGATTATCGGCCTGGGATGAAGCTGCGGCTGGCTCATTCGCCGCCGATAGCGGGCGCGCGGCGGCGGCGCTACTGGAGGCGCATATACTCGCCGCTCATCTCCACCGAGGAGAGGCGGGAAAGATAGGTCTGGCCGAGCAGCGGCTTGTCGAGCCCCTCGGCGATCGCACCGTCGATCCGGCGGACCTCCTTGCCGTCCACCGCCACCCGGTCGAGGGTGATCGTCTTGCCGCGCACCGGGCCGGACGCGCCGGACCCGATCACCTGGAACTCGCCTTCGTCGAAGGGGATGTTCAGGCGCCGGGCGGTGTCGACCGGAAGGATCACTCCGAAGGCGCCAGTGTCGACGACGAAATTGACGAGCTCGCCGTTCACTTGGGCGTCGACGTAGAAATGGCCGTCCCAACGCCGCTTGAGCAGGGTCTCCTTCGCCGCGCCGTCGGACGCCGAGGCGACCGGAAAGGAGGGCGCCTGGGCGCTCGGCCACATCAGGCCGATGCCCGCGCCGGCGACGACCACGAGGAAGAAGGTCTTCTGCACGGGTGCGGGGTTAGGCCGAAGGTGGTGAAGGAAGCCCTAAGAGCATCCCGCCTCCGTCATCCCGGGCTTGACCCGGAATGACGGATCACTCCGCCGGATGGACGTGGGCGTGGCGATATTGCGGCCAGGCGTCGCGGGTGACCTTCAGCGACGAACGGAAAAACAGGAAAGCGATGACCGCGGCAATGGCGACGTCGGGCCAGGGCGAGGCCGTGGCCGAGACGAGGAGGGCCGCCGCCAGGACTCCGATATTGGCGAAGACGTCGTTGCGCGAGCATTCGAAGGTGCTCGACAGGTTCACGTCGTGCCGCCGGTAGGGCCAGAGCAGGCCGACGCAGCTCAGGTTCGCGACGAGGGCCATGCCGCCGAAGACCAGCATGATGCCCGACTGGGGCGGGTGGCCCCAGACGATCTTGACGGCGATCTCGACGACCACTCCAAGGCCGAGGGCGAGGATGAAGCCGGCCTTGGCCAGCGCCATTCCCGCCCGCCACCTGAGGCTGCGGTTGAGCGCGTAGAGGCTGATTCCGTAGACCAGCCCGTCCCCGAGCATGTCGACCGAATCGGCCATCAGAGCGGCGGAATCGGCGATGATCCCGGCGCCGAACTCGAGCACGAACATCATCAGGTTGAGCATCATCACGACGACGAGGACCCGGCGGATGTCCTTGTGAAGGGCGATCCGCTCGAGCTCCTGGCCCTTTTCGTGGCAGCAATGGGCGCTCACTTCTGTCCAGCCTCCGCCTCTGCAGTCGCTTCCAGGAAGTCGAGCAGCCAGCTCCGCTGCACCTCCTGCACGAAATCGGGAAGCTTCATCTTTTCGCTTTTGATCGGCCGCCCCATGCCGACGATCGTGATCGTCAGCAGGCCCTGAGCGTTGAGGTACAGCCGCAGGGACAGCCCCGTCGAAATATATTCCTGCGGCCGGGCATAGGTGATC
>DASQJV010000080.1:0-7922 GCA_035630855.1 Allosphingosinicella sp.
GGGTCCGGCCGGCCAGGTCAGGCCGGTCAGCCCGCCGGTCGCGAGCGGCCGGGCGGCCGCAAGCGCCGAGTCGGGGCCGAGCCTGGTCGCCGCGGCCGGCGGCGCGGCCATGCGCCGCATCCGCTCCGCCATCGACGGGCCGACCGGGTCGCCGGAGAAGGCGGCGAAGAAGGCGGGGAAGGAGATCCAGGCGCCGGTGAAGGAGAGCACGGCCAGCGGCAGGGCGATCCAGAAGCCGCCCTGATGGTGGAGGTTGGCGCTCGTCGTCGCCCGCCGGCGCCACTTCAGGCCGCGGGTGAAGCGACCGCTGAGCGGCCACCAAAGCCACAATCCGGTCAGCGAGGAGACCAGCATCGCCACCCCGATCCAGCCGACGATCTGGCGGCCGACGCCCGGCACCATCAGCGAGCCGTGGAGATTGTGGAGAAGCCGGACCGCGCCTTCGTTGCTGGCCGAGCGGTCGAGCAGCCGGGCCGAGGCCGGATCGAGGTAGAGCTGGGTCCGGACCGGACGCCCGCCCGGCGGCGAGTCCGTCCGGGCGAGGGTCGCGACCACCGGGCCTCCCTCGCCCGGGTAAGCGAGGCTCGACAGGCGCTCGTTGGGGCGGGCCAGGCGCGTCGCCGCCTCGGCATAAGCCGAAGGCGCCAGGCTCGCCGGAGTCTCGACGACGCGCTCCGGGTTGAGCCGCTCGTCGAGCCAGTCGTGCCAGACCAGCGCCGAGCCGGTCAGCGAGACCGGGACGATCAGCAGGGCGAGGGCGATCCCGATCCATTTGTGGACCTGGAACCAGAGACGGCGGAGTCGGAGGGAGGCGGGGCCGGGCATGACGGCGGGCTAATTCACTTGAGAATGATTATCAATAGCATAATAAGGGCCGCCGGGCCAGACTGTATCGACATTCACCGGCGGAGCGACGCCGACTAAGCCCTCTCCCGTTCTTACGGGAGAGGAGGGGCCCATCGCGAAGCGATGGGAGGTGAGGGTCTGTACACCGGAGTCAGCAAGACCCTCACCCCCCAAGCCTTCGGCTTGGGTCCCCCCTCTCCCGTAAGAACGGGAGAGGAGATCGGACGGCCGCGCCTCGCGCAGGAAATTCCTGATGTCGGTTCAACCTAGAGCGTCCAGCGCTCCACGCCGGGCAGCGTCCGGTCCTTGTAGAGGTGCTTGAGGTCGGCGAGCAGGCCGCCTTGGGCGACCAGCCCCGCCAGCCGGGCGTCGTCCAGCTCCGCATAAGCGGCGTGGGGCACGGCGACGAGGACGAGGTCGTAGTCGCGGTCGAGGGCGTCGGCGGCGAGGTCGATCCCATATTCGTGACGGGCCTCCGCGGAATCGGCGAGCGGGTCGTGGACGGTCACCTTGTGCCCGAGCGCCTCGAGCCGGCGGACGACGTCGATCACGCGGCTGTTCCTGAGGTCGGGCACGTTCTCCTTGAAGGCGAGGCCCATGACGAGGGCCCGCCCCGCCCGGCCCAGCCTCTTGTGCACCCCTTCCGCGACCCAGGCGCCCATGCCGTCGTTGGTCGAGCGGCCGGCGAGGATGACGTTGGGGTCTAGCCCGAGCTGCTGCGCCCGGAAGCTCAGATAATAAGGGTCGACCCCGATGCAGTGGCCGCCGACCAGGCCGGGCTGGAAGGGCAGGAAGTTCCACTTGGTGCCGGCGGCGGCGAGCACGTCCCAGATCGAGATGTCGAGCCTGGCGAAGATCTTGGTGATCTCGTTCATGAAGGCGATGTTGATGTCGCGCTGGGCGTTCTCGATCACCTTGGCGGCCTCGGCGGCCTTGATCGAGGCGGCCCGGAACACGCCGGCGCTGGTCACCGCTCCGTACATCGAAGCGAGCCGCTCGGTCACCGCCTCGTTCTCGCCGGCGACGACCTTGACGATCCGGTCGACCGTATGCTCGCGGTCGCCCGGGTTGATCCGCTCGGGCGAGTAGCCGAGGAAGAAGTCGAGGCCGCGCCGGAGGCCGGAAACCTCCTCGATCAGGGGCCCGCAAAGCTCCTCGGTCACGCCCGGATAGACGGTGCTCTCGTAGACGACGATCGGCTTCCGGGCCGGGTCGAGCAGGGTGGCGACGCTCCGGGTCGCGCTGATCACCGGACCGAGATCGGGGCTGTTGGCGGAGTCGACCGGGGTTGGAACCGTGACGATGTAGACGTCCGCGCCGGCGGCCTCGGCGGCCCGGCTGGTCAGCCTGAGCGGCGAGGCGGCTAGGGTCTCGCTCCCGACCTCGCGGGTGCGGTCTATCCCGAGCCTCAGCTCCTCGATCCTCTTCTCGTCGATGTCGAGGCCGACGACCGGGAAGCTGCGAGCCAAAGCCACCGCGAGCGGGAGCCCGACATAGCCGAGGCCGACGACCACGATCTGATCGGAGCGGGAGGCGTTCATTCGGCGATCACTCTGGAAGGAGGGCGGCGGGGATCGCCGAGGCTGCCGGCGCTAACAGTCGGCGGCGGCGGAAATGTCAAGCGCGCGGGACCTTGAGCGGCGCCGGCCGGGCCTTGGAGCGCTGAGCGGGAAGCGCGTCCAGCCGGTGAAGGGTCGCCTTGCGGCCGTCCAGCCAGGCGCGGTTGCGGGCGGTCAGGGCCTCGAGGAAGGAGCGGGGCTTCTTCATCAGCTTGGTCGTGTCGGCGGTCATGCCGATCGCGGCGGCGAGCTCGGCGACGAAATGGACGCAATTATGCTTGTCGAGATCGTAGCTGGGCTGCCTGGCCGAGCGCCAGCGCGCGATCGTCGCCATCACCCGGTCATATTCGCCGTCGGTCAGCGAAACGGTGAAATGGCGGTCGCTGCCTTTGACGTAGCTCACCGTATGATCGGTGATCACCTCCCCCGACACCTTGCCCCACAAAATGGCGGGGCTGATCGTCTTCGCGGTGAAGCCGTAATCCTCGTCGATTCGCGCTCCGCCGCGGTCGAGGGTGCCTTCGAGGATGACGAAGGCGTGGGGGAAGCTCGCCCCCAGCTCCTTGGAATAGAAGGTGATCGACACCGCCGCCCATCCCGGCGCCGCCGTCAAGGCGAGCAGGGCCGCCGCGAGCAGGGCGAGAAGGCGCGACGGACGAAAGGCTGGGATCACCGGCTCCTCCCCAAAGTCGGATTCGCGAAATCTCTGAAACAAAAAGCCATTTCGGGCAATCCCAACGAGTGTCGCTCCCGGGCAACAGTCCGTCCGGGTTCCGCCGAAACGCCCCTTCGCCGCCTTCGCCCGACGTCCGGCTTCCTCGGTAAGCTCCTGAAGTCATGACGCGTTTCGCTCATTCCGGAGCGGACGCTTTTCGGGATAGACAGGCCGAAGCCGCTCGACTAGATAAAGTTCAAATCGAGACGATCAGACTCGGTACGAAGGGAGAAGCTGACGTGGCTTTCAAGGGACTTATTGCTGCGGCCGCCTCGGTGGCCTTGATGACGACGCCGACCCTGGCGGCAGCGCAGGCGACGGCGAGTGCTTCCGCTGCGGCCTCGCGCGAAGTCGCTCCGGCGACCGAGACCGTCGAGGGCGAGCAGCTTCGCGGCGGCTTCATCATTCCGCTGATCGCGCTCATCGCCGTCATCCTCGGCATTTGCGCCGCCACCGAGATCTGCGGCGGCGACGACGACGATCTGCCCACCAGCCCGTAAGCCGGGGACTTTTCGCCGCAAAAGCTTGATTCGGCCGGACGAAGCTCATCTTCGTCCGGCCGTTTTTACGTGCCCGCCGCAGTTCGGGCTCGCCCGCGACGCGGGGATCGCTGTGCGCGAACCCTCTGAAACCCAAGGCGTTTCCGAGCGATTCTCTCGTCGGCTGTCGCTTTTGCGCAACAGTGGGCGCTTGATCTCTCCGGCCGGATGAACCAAATGGATGGCCTGACGTTCGGGTCAGGCTTCGTAAACCTCTCCGAGGCTAAGGGAGCGCAGCGGGTTTTCGGTAGGTGGTTATTTTCGAGGGTAGACAGCCTCGGAGCCGCCGATTAGGTAAAGCCCGAAATCGAGAAGATCGGCGAGTACGAAGGGAGAAGCTGACGTGCGTTTCAAGGGACTTATTGCTGCGACCGCCTCGGTTGCGTTGATCGCTACGCCGACGATGGCGGCGGCGCAGGCCACTTCGGCCGCTGTCCGCTCGGCCGAGGTCGCGCCGGCGGCGGAGACCGTCGAGGGTGAGCAGCTGCGCGGCGGCTTCATCATTCCGCTGATCGCGCTGATCGCGATCATCCTCGGCATCTGCGCTGGGACCGAGGTCTGCGGCGGCGACGACGACGACCTGCCGCACAGCCCGTAAGGGTTGGGCCGGGACGTCAGCCCGTCTTGAATTCTTGGCCGGATGGAGACACTCTTCATCCGGCCATTTTATTGTCCAGCGCAGGAGGTCGCCGCGGTGCGTGCAAGGCCCGGCCGGAGCCGCCGAGCATTGCGCTCCACATTGCTCGCGCTCGCCGCCCTGGCTTTCGGCGCCGTCGGGGTCCATGCGCAGCCCGCCCCGCCCGAGCCGGTCGCGGCCGAGGCGCAGGCCTCGACGACCTTGCGGAGGGACGACCTTCGGGTCGCCCTCGTCGCCTACCGGCTGGCGCTGGCCGGCTCCGCCTTGTGCCCCGACCGCTATCCGGCGACCGGGCTGCTCTTCCATCACCTCGCCGAATATGAGCCGGCCGACCGGACGCTGATGATCGCCCGCTACGGCCTCGACCGCGGCCCCGGCATCTTGACGGTCCTGGCCGGCACCCCGGCGGCCCGCGCGGGCCTGATCGCCGGCGACGTGCTGCTGGCGGTGAACGGCCGGCCGCTGCCGAGCGGCGCTTCGGTCGCCGCCGTCCCCAAGCGCGAGAAATGGCGGCGACTCGCGGACGAGGCCGAAGCCGAGCTCGAGACCGCGCTGCGCCGGGGCCCGGCCGACCTGAGGGTGCTCCGCGAGGGGCGGGAGGTCGCGATCCGCCTCGGCTCGGTTCCCGCCTGCCTCGGTCGGGTCCGGCTCGCCCGGTCGACCCAGGTCAACGCCTTCGCCACCGGCCGGACGGTGGTGATGACCCTCGCCATGCTGAAATTCCTGAAGAATGACGACGAGCTCGCCGTCGTCCTCGGCCATGAGCTTTCCCACAACATCTTCGGCCATCCGGCCCTGCGCAGCGAGGAGGGTCTGCTCCGCGGCCTCGGGATCAAGGCGAGCGCGGCTTGGAAGCGCGAGGAAGCGGCCGACCGCTTCGGCCTGAGGCTGATGGACGCGGCCGGCTACGATCTCGATTCGGCCATCCCCTTCTGGCGCCGCTACCTCGGCAAATACGACTGGTTCCCTCAGCTCTTCCGGAGCCACCCCAGCCTCGGCGCGAGGGAGCGGATCGCCGCCGAGGAGATAGCCGCCATCCGGCGCGGGAAAGCCGGACTGTAAGGTCTGTCGCTCGCGCACTGGACATGCCCCGGCATCCGATTATCATCGAGCAGAAGAGGGGAAATCCAAATGGGTATGTTTTCGAGAAGCGGGGCGGCCGCCGCCCTCCTCGCCTTCGCGGCCGTCGCGACCGCTCAGGGCGGACGGGCCTGGCAGGGTATCGGCAAGGCCGCTGCGACCGCGGACTCGGGCAGCGTCGCGATCGCCGCCCGAGGCGGCCCGCGCGATCGCGAGCTGATGATCTGCGTCGAGGGCCACGCGATCCGGCTCAACCTCGCCACCCTCCATTTCCAGGGCGGCGCCAAGCAGGCGGTGAAGATCGCAGAGCGCCTCGCCGACGGCGGCTGCACCGGCGGCAAGGTCTTCTCGGCGCGCAAGGGCGCGGTCGAAAAGATAGAGGTCGCCTACGATCCGGCCACGCTCGCGGGCGGAACGACGAAGATCGAATTGTTCGTCCGGTAGCGGGCGTATGCTCAGGTCGAGCCGGGAACAGGGGTGCCCGGTCCGGCGTCAGACCTGGGTGCGGAGCGACCACAGCTCCGGGAAGGCCCGCTTCCCAAGGGTCGACTGCAGATAGGCGACCCCGGCGGTTCCGCCGGTGCCGCGCTTGAGGCCGATGATCCGCTCGACCGTCACCACATGCTTGTGGCGCCAGCCGGCGAGCGAATCGTCTATGTCGACCAATTTCTCGGCCAGCTGGTAGAGCGGCCAGTGGCGCTCGGGGTCGCGATAGACCTGCGCCCAGGCCGCCTCGACCGCTTCGCTCGGGCGATAGGGCAGGCTCCAGTCGCGCTCGAGCACCTCGGGCGGAAGGTCGAGGCCGGCGCGCGCGGCGGCGGCATTGGCTTCGTCCCACAGGCTCGGCTGGCGGAGCGCCTCGAGCAGCGCTTCATGGGCTGAGCTGCCCTCCTCCTGGAAGCGGAGATGGCCGCCGTCCTTGAGGCCGAGCCTGTATTCGAATTCGCGGAACTGGGCGGACTGGAAGCCCGAGCTGGAGCCGAGGACGGAGCGGAAGCTGGTGTAATCGGACGGGGTCATGGTCGCCAGCACGTCCCAGCTCAGGGTCATCACCGCCTGGATCCGCGAGATCCGGGACAGCGCCTTGTGGACCTCGATCAGCCGGTCCCGACGGACCATCGCGAGCGACAGCTTGAGCTCGTGGATGATCTGCTTGAGCCACAGCTCCTTGGTCTGGTGGATGATGACGAACAGCATCTCGTCGTGATGATCGGAGAGCGGATGCTGGGCGGAGAGGATCTGGTCGAGCGTCAGATAGCCGCCATAGGTCATCGAGGCCGGCGTGTCGGTCATCCGGCTCAGCCGTGGGTCGCGAAGACGGACCGGCGCCCCGCCGAATCGAAGGCGAACACCTGGTAGCGCTGGCGGTGGTCGTGGCCGACGTCCATGCCCGGCGACCCCGCCGGCATTCCGGGCGCGGCCAGGCCCCTGACGCCCTTGCGGCCGGAGGCGACCAGCCGCTTGACGTCCTCGGGTGGAACGTGGCCCTCGACGACGACTCCCTGGATCAAGGCGGTGTGGCAGGAATGGAGGTCCGCGGGCACGCCCTGCGCCTTCTTGACCGCGGCCATGTTCGGAGCGTTGACCACCGGCAGCTTGCGTCCGAACGCCGCCTCGACCCGTTTCGCCCATTCGAGGCAGCAGCCGCAGCCCGGATCGCGCCACATCACATAGCCGGCCGGCGCCGCCGCCCGCGCCGGTCCGGTCACAAGCGGCCAGGCCGCCGCTCCGCCGGCCAGGGCGATCATCGTCCGCCGATCGATCCTCATATCCTTCATCACAGACGCTCCGCGCTCGACACCACGTCGGCGGCCCGAAGCGCCGCCAGGATCCGCATCAGATGCTGCACGTCGTGAACTTCGATGTCGAGATGGAAGGTGTGGAAGCTGCCGTCGCGGCTGGCCTGCTCCATCGACACGATGTTGGCGCCGTGGCGCCCCAGGATCCCGGCGATGACGGCGAGCGAGCCCGGCTCGTTCTTGATGACGACGCAGAGGCGCGCGGTGCCGCCGTCCGATTCGTCGCCCCAGGCGAGGTCGAGCCAGTCGGCATCGACTCCGTCGGCGAGGCTGTCGCAGCCGATGACATGGACCTCGATCTCGGCATCCTCGCGCCTCAGCCCGACGATCCGGTCGCCGGGGATCGGGTGGCAGCAATGGGCCAGCTGGAAGGCGACCCCGGGGGTCAGGCCCTTGATCGAGATGGCGGTTCGCTGCGGCGGCGGCTTGACGCCCTCCTTGCCGGTCGAGCCCGGGATCAACGCCTCCATCACCGCGACGTCGCTGACCCTTTTCAGCGCGATCGCCTCCATCAGCGCGGCGTCGTCGTGGAAGTGGAGGCGCTTCAAGGCCTCGGTGATCGCCTCCCAGCCGAGCGGCTGGGGCAGGCGCTGGACGATCTCGTCGAAAATCTTGCGGCCGAGCTGGATCGTCTCCTCGCGCTCCTTCGACTTGACGAAGCGGCGGATCTTGGCGCGCGCCTTGCCGGTGACGACGAAGCTCAGCCAGCCCGGCTGCGGATGCTGGGCCTTGGAGACGAGGATCTCG
>DASQJV010000081.1:0-2095 GCA_035630855.1 Allosphingosinicella sp.
TGGCACTGGGTCATCTTCAAGGAAGACGCCAACCGCCCGATTGAGTCACCGCGGGATTTCGACTCTCGCGAAGAGGCCCAGTGGGACGCGAAGCGCTTCATCGGAGTGCATTAGCGTATGGTGGGGCGGCACATGTGTCGCCCCATTCTCGTCAAGACCCTTACCGCCAAGCTCAATTTTGTTGGCTCCCCGCCCGCTCACCAAATTGTTCCCGACCGAGAGCGACGGCAAGCCGAGCTAGGTCGTCGGGCGTTGGGATCGATCCGTTTCGTCATGCCGGACCTGATCCGGCATCTACCTTCTTCCTCCAATAGCTACGCAACGAAGGTGGACCCCGGATCAAGTCCGGGGTGACGGTCCTGTGCACCAGGACCGCATCCAAGCGACGCGATTCATATCCGGCTTCCGCCCAGCAAGGTCCGAGCAGGCGCATCGTGCCTCGGAAGGCGAGGGCGGCGCCGGCTCCGGCGGCGAGGGCGGCGGCGAGGATCGCCAGCTCGAAGGCGTCGACTGCGCCGCCGCCCCTAAGCATCAGGCCCAGGAGGGTCCATCCCGCTCCGCCGACCGCGGCTCCGGCGGCGGCCCAGGCGGAGGGTCGGCGGGCGGCCTCGATGCTCCCGGCCAGGGCCCACATCGAGGCGCCGGCGAAGAAGGCCGGGAAGCTGGCGAGGACGAGTCCGGCGACGAAGCCGATCTTGAGCCAGTCGACCAGGGCGGCGAAGGCCCACCAGCTCGCCGCAGTGCCGGCGGCGAAGGCGGCGACGAAGAGTGTGAGCGGGAGCAGCATCCCCGCCGCCGCCCCCGAGGCGAGCGCGGCCAGAGCCAGCCGCCACATCATCCCGCCCGACGCCATCGCTTCCTCTCCTCAATCGCCGACCCGCGTCATGCCCCCGCGGCCGGCGCCGGGTCTCCGGGGCGGCGGAGGAGCTTCGATGGAGAAAGGGTGCAGGCGGCGGAAATTGGTACCTGGCACCAATTTCCAACTTCCCTCTCCCGTTCTTACGGGAGAGGAGGGGCCCGCCGCGAAGCGGTGGGAGGTGAGGGTCTGTACACCGGAGTCGCGGCAAGACCCTCACCTCCCAAGCCTTCGGCTTGGGCCCCTCCTCTCCCGCGAAAGCGGGAGAGGGGTAAGGAGGATCTGCACCGGCTTTTGACGATAGCCCCACGCCCCTCGGCCGGCGGACCGGCCTATGCCGGGGGGATGAAGGTGAAATTCATCCTGCCGGCGCTGACCGAGGCGAAGAGCCCGTTCTGGCGGCCGATCAAATATTCGCTCTTCCCGCCGCTCGGCCTCGCCACCCTCGCCGCCTTCCTGTCGGAGGAGGACGAGGCCGAGCTGGTCGACGACCATGTCGAGCCGCTCAGGACCGACGACTCGCCGGACCTGGTCGTCATCCAGGTCTATATCACCAACGCCTACCGGGCCTATGCGCTCGCCGACCATTACCGGGCGAAGGGCTGCTTCGTCGCTTTGGGCGGGCTCCACGTCACCTCGCTGCCCGACGAGGCGGCGGCCCATGCCGATTCGATCTTCCTCGGCCCCGGCGAGCAGATCTTCCCCGCCTTCCTCGCCGACCTCAGGGCCGGCGCTCCGAGGCCGCGCTACGTCTCGACCGGGGGGCGGACGCTCGAGCATCTGCCGCCGGTCCGCCGCGACCTCATCCGCCGCGAGCTCTATCTCGTCCCCAATTCGATCGTCGTCACCCGCGGCTGCCCGCAGCATTGCGACTTCTGCTACAAGGACGCCTTCTTCGCCGGCGGGCAGAGCTTCTACACCCAGCGCGCCGACGCGGCCCTGGCGGAGATCGAGCGCCTGCCGGGCCGCCACCTCTATTTCCTCGACGACCATCTGCTCGGAAGCCGCCGCTTCGCCGAGGCGCTGTTCGAGGGGATGCGGGGCATGGGGCGGCTGTTCCAGGGCGCCGCCACCGTCGATTCGGTGCTCCGAGGCGACCTCATCGAGCGCGCCGCCGAGGCCGGGCTGAGGAGCCTGTTCGTCGGCTTCGAGACCTTCGATCCGGAAAATCTGCGCTCCAGCAACAAGAAGCAGAATCTCGCCCGCGACTATTCGGCGGTGTGCCGGCGGCTCTCCGAC
>DASQJV010000082.1:0-7260 GCA_035630855.1 Allosphingosinicella sp.
TGAGTACGAGTTGCGTGGAGATCTACCGCCTGAGCGAGGGCGTGCTTTCGGTGCCGGTCGAGGATGAGACGGTCCTTCTGGCAATGGGGTCGGAAAAATATTTCGGGGTCCGCGGAGCCATGCGACACCTCCTCGAAAGCCTTCGCGACGGGCTTTCGCTCGAGGCGATGGTCGCCGACACCTGCACGCGTTACGGGGTAGCCGCCGAAGTCGCCCGGCGGGACCTCGAAGCCATTCTCCCGAAGCTGATCGCCGCCGGCATCGTCATACGCTCCGGCCGATAGGCCGATCGCGTGAGCGCCATCGCCGGCCTCTGGCGTACCGACGGCGGTCCCGCCTCCGCGCCGCTCGAGCGGATGCTGGCAGCGCTCGAGCCGTACGGGCCGGACTCCGACGGCCGCTGGGCACGGGACGATGTCGCTCTCGGGCACCGCTCCATGCACCTCTTTGCCGGGGACTCCTCGGACATCCAGCCCCTGACCGGCGGCGGGGGCCGGTTCGTCATGGTCGCCGACGTCCGGCTCGACGATCGCGAGGGCCTGGCCGAAGCGCTCGGCCAACCCTCCGGCTTCACCGATGCGCAATGGCTGCTCCGCGCCTTCGAGCGCTGGGGCGAGGAGTGCCTCGGGCGTCTCTACGGCGATTATGCCTTCGCGATCTGGGACCGCGAGCGACGGCGCTGGTTCCTCGCCCGCGACGGGATGGGCGGGCGGCCCTTATGCTATTTCCGCGGACCCGGGCTGTTCGCCTTCGCGTCGATGCCGCGAGGGCTGCACGCGCTTCCCGAAATTCCCTACGAGGCCGACGAGGACCTCCTGGCCCGAGCGCTGGATCTGGTCCCGCCCGATCCGAACTCCACCTGCTTCCGCGGCATTTCGCGGGTCGGCATGGGCGAGTGCGTCGTCGTCACCGTCGACGGCGAGACCCGGCGCCGCCACTGGGACCCCGCCCCCGAGCCGCTTCGACTGTCCCGGGCGAGCGATTACGAGGAGGCCCTTCGAGCCGAGCTCGACCGCGCCGTCCGGAGCCGGCTGCCGGCGGCGGGCGGAGTCGCCGCCCACCTCAGCGCCGGCCTCGACAGCGGGTCGGTCGCGGCCACCGCCGCCCGGCTGATGGCGCCGGCGGACAGGCAGGTCGTCGCCTTCACCGCCGTCCCGCGCGACGGCGCCGAAGCCGGCGGCCCGCCCGGCCGCCTGCCCGACGAGGGCCCGCTCGCCGCCGCCACGGCCGCGCTCTACCCCAACATGGAGCACGTCCGGGTCCGCACCGACGGCCGCTCGCCGCTCGATGCGCTCGGCTGGGTGTTCGAGCTTTGCGAGCAGCCCATCCTCAACCTGTGCAACCAGGTCTGGCGCGACACGATCTGCGAGATCGCCCGAAGCCGCGGATTGCCGGTTCTGCTCACCGGCCAGGCGGGCAACCTCACTCTCAGCTACAAGGCTTCGCGGCCGCTTCGCGAGCGGCTCCGCGCCCGCGGGCCCGCCGGCCTGGCCGACGAGTTCCGGGCTCTCGCCTGGCGGAGCGGTGGCCGAGGAGGCCTGGTCAGGGCGATCGCTTCGCTCGGACGCGATCCGCTGCAGGCTCAGGTCGCGAGCCTGGTCA
Source organism: Allosphingosinicella sp. (assembly GCA_035630855.1). Taxonomy (GTDB): domain Bacteria; phylum Pseudomonadota; class Alphaproteobacteria; order Sphingomonadales; family Sphingomonadaceae; genus Allosphingosinicella. The sequence continues at coordinate 1,603 of DASQJV010000082.1, forward strand.
ACCCTCTGCGCCGGGCCGAGCTTGGCGCGCCGGCCGAGACGCTCGCGACCCGACGCTCGATCGACAGCCGAAGCGAGCGCCTCGCCGCCCTCCGGCGAGTCGATATCGCCGATTATGTCAAGGGCACGCTGGCGCGCTGGCGGATCGACGAGCGCGATCCCACCGCCGACCGCAGGCTGGTCGAATTCTGCCTGTCCGTCCCGGACGAGCAGTTCAGGCTCGGCGGCCTGCCCTCTTCGCTCGCCCGCCGAGCCATGGCCGACCGGCTTCCGGCGCAGGTGCTCAGGCAACGCGCCCGGGGTCTGCAGGCGGCAGACTGGCATTCGGGCTTCGCCGATCCGAAGCGGGAGCTGGGCGAAGCGGTGGCCAGGCTCGCCCAATGCGCCGAGACGGCGCGGTTGCTGGACATTCCGCGGCTTCGGGAGGCGATCGAGAATTGGCCCGCGGCCGGCTGGCACGAACCGGCGGTGACCCGGCTCTACCGCCACGAGCTCCTCCGCGCCCTCTCCAACGGCGATTTCCTCGGGCGAGCGGTGGCGGCGGGCGCCCGACGGCCTCAGGCGGCTTAGCGGCGGGAGACTCCGCCGCCGGGCAGGCAGCCGATCTCGCGAAGGTGGGGCGGCACCGGGTAGCCCGTCACCCCGACCCCTTCCGCTTCCAGCCAGGCGTGGGCCTCGAACGGGACGTCCTGCGAACGTGCCACTCCGACATGCATGAGGCTCGGGATCCCGCGCCTGCGAAGCATGGCGCGCGCCGCAAGCGCCTGGGCGAGGCACTGGGCTGAGGTCGGAAAATAGGCGGCGATCCTGGTCACGGCCCAGCCGACGTCGAGCGCCGCCTGCCGCTCGGCCCGCCCTTCATCGGCACAAGGCTCGACGGCGGGAGAAACCCCGGCGGGGACCAGATCCCGGAGCCCCTGGCGTTTCAGCGGAGACAGCCGAAGCCTGGCTTCGGCGACGAACAGGGCCACGCAGGCCTCCGCCACCAGCCCCCGTCTCGGCCAGGCGCGCCGCACGAGGCCGGCGAGCCTTCGAGGCGCCGCCCGCCACGCACCGGTCATCCTGTCACCCATCCTCGCTTGCAGGGTATGAAACCCGCCCGGGCGTCGCACGAACGGCGAAGCATCGCAACGGCCGGGCGAGGCTATAGCGACCCTGACGGTGGGGAAATGGATGCCCGACGAGGATTCGAACCTCGATTGACGGAGTCAGAGTCCGTAGTCTTACCATTAGACGATCGGGCAGTGCGGGCCGCGAAATAGGACCCGCCCTCCCCCGGGTCAAGGGCGGCGCACCCGCCCACCCCGTTCGCCCTGAACCTGTCGAAGGGCTTTCTTTCCCCACGGGCAGGACGAAGGAGAGGGCTTCGACAAGCTCAGCCCGAACGGTTGCGACCCGAGCTCGCCCGGTTGGCCTACTCGGCCGGCACCGCCGCCGGGGCCGGCCGGCGCGAAAGCAGCCGGACAAGCCGCGGCAGCGGCGCGTTCCTCTCCATCCACTCGGCATATTCGACATAGGCGGGATCGGCCGACAGATGCCGCTCCTCGGTCCGCGCCCGCCAATAATAGATTCCGGCGACGAGCCCCATGACGAAGCTGTTGCGGATCATGTCGGTCATGTTGCCGGTGGTCGCGAAGAAAGGCAGGGTCGCGAGCCACCAGAAGATGTTCTTCGACACATAGGCCGGATGCTTGGTCCAGGCGTAGGGGCCATGGGTCAGGATGCCGCGGTGGGTGAGGTTCGAGAAGCGGATCCCGAACGCGACCGTCGCCCAGGCGTAGATGGCGGTCAGGGCCACCATCAGCAGGGCGACCAGAGTCATCAGCAGCGGATAGCCGTCGAGCCAGTAGTTCCAGCCATTCTCGCCGATCGTCCCCGGATGATAGTCGAGCGGTCCGCCCGGGCCCATCAGGACGAAGGGCGGGTAGCAGATCAGCGCCGCCGTCCAGCCCGCCGCATAGGGGTTGGCGGAGCGGATATGGGCGTCGAGCGGCCTCATCGTCAAAGCGTAGCCGACGGTGGCGAAGACGGTGTCGATCATGAACATGAAGGTGATCAGCCAGCGCGTCAGGCTGACCAAATTCCCGGTGATCTCCTCGCCCGACGGCATCACCGTGCCGGTCCAATTGCCCGGGACGATGGCGATCATGAAGGCCATGAAGAAGCCCTTGACCGCCCAGCTCCTGAGATGCTCGTGGACCATCTCGCGTTCGACCAGGCTCGACTTGCCGATCAGCAGCTGGCCGAAATGCCAGGCTCCGTCGCGCGGCTCGACCAGCCGCCGGTCGATCCAGATCACATAGGGGATCGAGAGCGCGAGCAGAGGCGCCGCGGCGAAGCCCATCACCTCCATCGAGAAGAGATAGATGCCGTCCCAATACCAGCGGCCGACGCAATAAAGGAAGCCGATGCCGGCCCAGGTCGCCCACAGCCCGGCGATCTTGACCAGGCTGAGATCGATCGAGTCCCTCAGCGGCCGAGGCGGCGAGTCCCAGTCGATCCCGGTCGAGGCGCGGCGATGGACCTTGTCGACGAGGAGCGACCACAGCACCATCGGCACACCGCAGGCGAGCAGGGCGAGGAGAGCGCCGGCGTGGCCGGAGAGGCCGAAGGTCCTGGCCGCGACCACCCAGGCGAACAGCCCGGCGAGGCCGGCGACGCCCACGCCGGTGCTGACCGCGGAAGCAGGCCGCGGATCGTGGCGCGTCGCGACGGCGGTCTCGGCCTCGGCGTTCATCGCACCCCGGCTTAGGACGGAATGGTAAGCAAGCCGTGAACGTCTCGTTTGATCCGTTCCGGCTCTAATCCGAGCCGGCGTAAGGGGTTCTTAAACCTCTGTGGCCCTAAGCCTTTTTCGACGGCGGACAGTGGGGCTTGTCCGCGCTGCGCACGATGGCCGGGAGGGACGATGCTGTCGAACGAATGCCACGAGGAGACGATCTTCTCCTTCTCGAGCAAGGCTCCGCGGCCGCCTGAGCGCCGGCGCTCGACCCGGCACCTCACCATCCTCCGGGTCGGCGCCCTGATCGGCCCCAACGGGCGCGAGCTCTGCCTGATCCGGAACATCTCCGCCGGCGGGCTGATGGCCCATGTCTATTCGCATCATGCCCTCGGCTCGGCGGTGGCGATCGAGCTCAAGAGCAACCAGCCCGTCACCGGGACGGTGGTGTGGGTGGACCAGTCGAACCTCGGCATCGAGTTCGACGAGCCGATCGACGTCGAGGAGATGCTGTCGAGCCAGGCCGCCCTCGAATCGGGCTGGCGGCCGCGCCTTCCCCGGGTCGAGGTCGATCGGCTGGCGACTCTGCGCTGCGGCGCTCGGCTCTACGGGGTCAACACCCGCGACATCAGCCAGGGCGGGGTCAAGGTGGAGACCGACCAGCCGCTCGAGGTCGGCCGCGAGATCGTCCTCACCATGGAGAAGTTCCGCCCGGTGGCGGGCGTGGTGCGCTGGTGCCAGAACGGCCTCGCCGGAATCGCCTTCAATCACCTGATCCCGTTCCACGAGCTGATGGAGTGGCTCCGGCCGGAGGGTGCGGCGAAGGGCTGAACGCCGTCATTCCGGCGAAGGCCGGAATGCATGAACACGGACGCCTTCGACTCATCCCAGAGCCCAGTGTTCATGGATCCCGGATCAAGTCCGGGATGACGAACTCCTTCCCCACGTTGACAGCCCCGGCCCCTTTCGCCAATGGGACGCCCTCCCTAGATGGGTGCCTCCTGGACAGGTGGCCGAGTGGTTAAAGGCAGCAGACTGTAAATCTGCCCGGGTTTCCCGTACGCTGGTTCGAATCCAGCCCTGTCCACCAGCCTTCGCTCCCGCTTCGCGGCAGCTTCGGCTGGCAAGCCGTCCGGCGCGAACCTCAGGCGGGCTTGCCCGCCGGAGCCGGGTTCGCCTAAAGGGCGAAGCTGGCGCAGGCGGGTGTAGCTCAATGGTAGAGCAGAAGCCTTCCAAGCTTACGACGAGGGTTCGATTCCCTTCACCCGCTCCAGCCATCAGACATCCGGGGGATGTCTGATGGATGAGCGCACGCGAGGCCGAAGGTCGAGCGGGGCGACAGCGCCGCCTCAGCTCCCCAGCTTTTTCGCCCGAGCCACCAGATAGGCGTGGAGCGAGTCGATCTCGGCGTCGGTGAGATGGCTGAAATCCTGCTTCGCCACCGTCGTCATCAGTCCCAGGTCGCGGCCGGAGAGCGAGCGGCCCGTCCGCATAAGCGTGCGGAACTGCGCGGGGTCGTAGCCGGCGGCGACCTGCAGGTCCGGAGTCTTCTCGTCCGGCCCGACCGAACCGCCCATCAGCGCCGGGCCGTGGCATTCCGAGCAGGCGGTGGCGGCGAGATGGCGGGCCGCTTCGTGCTCGGCGCCGAGGGCGATCGGAACCTGACGGCGATATTCGGCGACCCGCTCCGGCCCGGCCTGGAAAGAGCCGGTCACCAGCCCGAGCCGGCCGAGCGGCCCCGCGCTGAGGCCCCTGGTCTGCCCATCGACCCTGGGCAGGGTCCGGATCCAGGCGACCAGCGACGCCGTCTCGCGGTCGGTGAGGTGCGAATACATGGGCGACGGCATGATGAAGAGCCCCCGCCCGTCGTGGCCGATGCCCTGGCGGATCCCGGCGGCGAGCTGCTGGTCGCTGGCCTTGGCGGCGACCTCGGTGATGTTCGGAGCGAAGACCCTGGCGACGCCCGGAGCGTCGAACATCAGCTTCCCCTTGAGCCCCTCGCCGTGGCAGCTGAGGCAGCCGAGCACCCGCGCCAGCCTCGGCGCCGCCGCCTTGTCCGCCGCGCCCGGCGCCGGCAGGGTCTCGGCCGCGGCCGGATAATCGCGGCGCAGGATGATCTCCGACCAGGCGTAGATGACGATCGCCGCCAGGATCAGCAGCGCGATCAACCCCCCGAGACCGATCCCGGCCCACTTCAGCGCCTTGCGCATCGGCGACTCCCCCGAATCCCGGGCCGATTGGTGTCACGAACCGGAGGGGGCGGCAAGAGGTGCGGAAGACCCTTCACCCGACGTTCAGGCGCTGAAAGGCGAGGTTCAGCTTCCCGGGACGGTCGGAGGGCCTAGGCCTGACGGAGCGTTCTTCCGCGCTCGGAACGATGGACCGAAGCCAGCCGTTCCCTCTCCTGAACCCAAGGAGTCCCACCATGCGAAACCTCATCCTGCTCGCCGGCACCGCCGCGCTCGCCCTCGCCGCGCCGGCCTCGGCCGAAAAAGGCGGCAAGGGCGGCGGCCACGGCCAGGGCGGCGGCAAGCCCGCCAAGGTCGAGGGCGGCGGCCATGGCGGCGGCCATGCGGCGAAGCCTGCCAAGAGCGAGCGCCATAGTGCCCGCGCCGAGAAGCCCCAGCGCGCCGCGCGCGAGCAGCGCCACGCCATCCGCGACGAGCGGCGCCATGACGCTTTCGACCGCCGCTCCGGCGAGGAGCATCGCGACTTCCGCAGAGTGGGCCGTGATGTCCACCCGGTGGCCGGCTTCCACCCCGACCGGCCCCGCTTCGCCGGATACGACCGCTTCTGCCCGCCGGGCCTCGCCAAAAAGGGCAATGGCTGCCTTCCTCCGGGCCAGGCGAAGAAGCTCTTCGCCCGCGGCCAGCGGATCGATCGCCGCCTGTTCGAGGGCTACCGTGTGCCGCTCGCCTATCGCGGCTTCTACCAGGACAC
>DASQJV010000083.1:0-9979 GCA_035630855.1 Allosphingosinicella sp.
ATGGCGGCGGCGTGCTGTCGACTCGAAGAGCCCTTCACCGCGCCTTGCCAGGTTCCGCCCCTGAGGAAGTCTCGGAAGGAATTTACGAAGCTGAAGCTGTCATTTATCCCGGCACCGATGCTGCTCTCCGCCCTCCTCGCACTCGCCGCGGCCCAGGCCGAGCCCGCCTGCACCGGCACTCCAAGCGCCACCCGGCTCCACGTCCGGGTCGACAACGTCAGGCACAGCCGAGGTCTCGTCGCGGTCACGCTCTACACGGACGAGCGGCGCAAGTTCCTCGCCAAGCGCGGCTCGCTCTATGTCGGCCGGGTGCCGGCCCGCCAGGGGCGGACGGACGTCTGCATCCACGTGCCGAAGCCCGGAATCTACGCGCTCGCCGTCTATCACGACGCCGATTCCGACCGGAGCTTCGACCGGAGCGGGATCGGGCTGCCGGCCGAAGGCTTCGGCTTCTCGAACAATCCGCCGACCTTCCTCGGCATGCCGAATTTCGGTTCGGTGCGGATCTCGGTCCCGCGCTCCGGGGTCCGGACGACGGTTAAGCTCAAATATCCCTGAGCGCGGGAATCGGTCCGTCGGAAGGCAGGCCGGCGGGTACGGAAGGCCGGCCGCCGCGCAGCAGCGCGGGCGCCGCCGCCACGATCAGGGCCAGCCACAGGGTCGCCCAGCCGGCGAGCAGCCAGGTGACGAGCATTCCCCAGCCCGACAGGATGATGAGGGCGTTGCCGAAGGCGAAGAAATCGCGGCTGGTGATGGCGACGGTGAAGGCGCCGAGCCTTGACATCACGCCGTCGGGGAAGCGGCCGCGATAATAGATTTTGATGATGTCGAAATTGCCGCGGTCGCCGACGCGTTCGGCGAACGTGCGGATCAGCAGGAGGCCGAGGATCGCGACCAGCAGGCACCAGCCGCCGACGAGGAGATGAACGGGGCCGTGGAGCCGGGCCAGGGAGACGGTCACGCCCAGATAGAAGAGCAGGTTGGTGATCATGTCGACCGCCGTATCCAGCATCGCTCCGCGCTCGCTGGTGCGATGGGTCGCCCGGGCGATCTCCCCGTCTATGCCGTCGACGACAGAGGCGACGTGGAACAATATCCCGCCAAGCGCCAGCCCGGCGGGTCCCGCCTGGAGGAAGCAGGCGAACATGACGAGGCCCATCGTCGCGGTGAAGACCGTCAGGTGCCAGGGGCGGATCCCCTCGATCCTGAGCAAGGCGGCGGAGACGCGCTGGGAGATGGGACGGTTGAGCCTGCGCGAGACGATCCCGTCGCTCGGCTTGGTGGTCGCGGCGAGGATCTTGCGGGCCGCCGCCCCCGGCCGGTCGAGATCGAGGACATCCGACTCCGCCGCCGCTTCCACTCTTCCGCCGTTGCGCTCGGCGACGATGTCGGCACCGCAGACCAGCCGGCCGCCGTCGCCGGCCGCGAAGCGGCCCAGCGGGCCGGCGAGCAGGATGTAGCGGTCGCAATAGAGCCGGATCGCCGGCGGATAACCGGCGGGCTCGAGCCGGTCGCGCAGGTCGGCGCGGGTGACGAGGTGAAAGGGGATGCCGGCGCAGATGCGCTCTATCTCCAGCCGGACGGGGCTCGGCACGTCGCCCCGCTCGACGGCCAGCCAGATTTCCGAAGCTCCGGCCGCAACCGCTTCGCCGGCGGCGCGGGCGGCGAGCGGGAGCCCGGCAAGACGGCCGGACGGGTCCCGGCGGGCACCGAAAATCAGGACCGCCCGCCATCCCATCGCGCGATGCCGCTCCTCTCACTTTGCTCGTCATCCTCTTAGAACGGGCGAATGGTGGATGACGAGAGGCTTATTTCGCGGGTCCCGCCCTTATCGGCACGCAGGGCCGGGCTCGGCGAGCCGTCGGCGCAGGAAGCCGGCGATGCGCTCGGCCCGCGCATCCCAGCTGAAACCCAGAGCGGATCGGGCGGCGCCGTCGCTCAGGCGCCGCGCCAGGGATCGATCGCCGAGGATCCGGTCGAGGGCCGCGGCGGCCAGCTCCGGATCGCCGGGGTCGACGAGCAAAGCGTTGCCTCCGTCGGCCAGCACGTCCGCGAGGTCGGGGGTGCGGGGCGCGATTATGGGGCGGGCGGCGGCGAGATAGGAGAAGGTCTTCATCGGCAGGACGCTGCTTCCGAAGCGCTCGAGCGGCTCGCTCGACGGCGGGATCAGGAGGATGTCGGCGGCGGCGAGATAGAGGGGCAGGCGCTGCGGCGGCTGCCACCCGAAGATCCTCACGTTCGGTCGTCGCCTCGCTTCCGCTTCGATCGCGCCTTCCCGTTCGGAGCCGACCAGGAGGAAAAGCGTCCCCGGCCTGAGGTCGGCCAGGGCGAGTATCTGGTCGAGGCCCTTCCGCTCGTTCATCCTTCCCGCATAGACGGCGATCGCCGCGCCGGCGGGCAGGCCGAGCCGGTTCCGGGCGGCGGATCGGCCTGGAGCGTCCGGCGCAAGGTCGGCGCCGTTGTGCGCGACCAGAAGCTTGCCTTCCGGCACTCCGGCCTTCCGGTAGCTGTCGGCGGCGAAGCCCGAATGGAGGATGTAGCCGAGACAGCGACGGTGCCGGGCCGTCCGCCGGACGTGCCGGCGAAGGAAGGGCCATTCGTCCGGCCAGAGCCGATATTGCTCCGTCGCGAAGGGGATCGGGCTGACCTGGCCGGCGCCGATCATCGCCGGCACCCGGGAATAAAGGAGCTCGGCGGAGCGGAGTCGGCTCGAGCGGAAGAGCTGGAGGAGCCAGAGGCAGGACGAGGCGAGATGGGGTCCCCCCCAGCGGGTCGGCACCTGGATGACCTGGAAATCGCCTTCGACCGCGAACCAGGAGCGAAGATCCTGCGCGCCGAGCGCCGGATCGCGTCGGCCCCGGGGGAGGATGAGGGTCACCTCGACCCCCTGCCGCGCCAGCGAAGCCGCCGTCTTGACGCTCTGCTCCTGGCTGGCGTCCCGGCCGAGCCGGGGCCACAGGACGGGATAGGCTAATCGCATCCCAGAAGCCGGTCGTAATGGGACTCGAGCCGGTCGATCTGACGGCGCCGGTCGAAACGGCCTTCGGCGAGGCGCCGCGCGGCCGGCGCCATCCGGGCGCGAAGGCGGACGTTGCCGATCAGCGCGGCGATCGCGCCGGCCAGCCCGTCGACATCGCCTTCAAGCACCAGAATGCCGGTCTTGTCGGCGACGACCGCCTCCGGAACGCCCGAATGGATCGAGGCGACGACCGGGAGGCCGGTCGCGGCGGCCTCGCAGATGACGGTCGGGAGGCCCTCGGAATCGCCGTCGCGGGCGGTGACGCTGGGCACGGCCAGGACCCAGGCCCGGCGCATCCAGTCGCGGACCGACTCCGGCGGCTGCCGGCCGAGGAAACGGACCCGGTCCTCGATTCCGAGGCGGCGCGCCAGGTCCTCGAGCGATCGCCGCTCGGGCCCGTCGCCGATGATCGCCAGATTCCCCTGAGGCACCACTCGAAGCGCGTAAAGGAGGAGCCTGGTCCCTTTCTTCTCGACCAGCCGGCCGACGTGGAGGATCAGCCCAGGGTCCGGCGGTTCGGCGGACGGGCTGAAAAAGTCGGTGTCGACCCCGTTGTAGAGCGTGAAGGTCCGGTCCGCCGGATAGCCGCCGGCGATCGCCCGGGCGCGGACGGCGTCCGAGACGGCGAGGAAGAGGTCGCCGCGCTCGATCAGCCGCCTTTTCAGCAAAGCGTAGCGGGTCCAGGACAGTCGGCCCGAGAGCAGCATGGCCAGCGGACGGCGGGCGATCTCGAAGCCGTGCAAGGTCGTCACCAGCGGAATTCCCAGCTTCTCCGCGATCGGCAGGGCGAGCAGGCCGTCGGTTCCGAAATGGGCGTGGATCAGCGACGGCCGCTCCCCGGCGAGCCGCCGGCCGAGGTCGCCGGGGCGGCCGACAAGGGTCAGGCCGAGGCGTCCGAGCGTCGATTCAGGGCGGAGCAGCCTCACTCCGGGCGGGCCGCCGTCGCCTTTCCTGACCAGGCCGGCGAAGATCGGACGATAGCGGCTGAGCCCCTCCGCATGGCCGGTCACGAAGGTCTCGGACTCATTGAAGAGGGGCGAGCGGAAGATTGCGATCTTTGGCCGGTTCTGAATGGCAGCCCCCTCCATCGCCACTTGGTCTTCCCGCCCGGGCTCAGATACAAGCGAAACTTGCCGAAGCGGAGCAGGCCGGGCGTGGGACAAGGGGACGAACGGCTCATCATGCGCGGCGCGCAGGCGAGCGCCGCAGGCTTCGCCGCCCGGCTGGGCGCCCGGCTGCTGTTCCTGCTGGTCGCGGCGCGGCTGTTCGGACCCGCCGCCTTCGGCGCCTTCGCGGTCGCCCTGGCCGCCGTCGAGCTGGTCGTCGCCGCCGGAAGCCTCGGGACCAAGAAGACCGCCTTCCAGCTGCTGGAGGCGGATTCCGGCGAGCCGGGGCGGAGACCGGCGCATCGGCTGATCGACCTCGCCCTGCTGGTCGCCGGGGCGAGCGTCTCGCTGTCGCTGCTCGTCGTGGCGGCGGCCCTCGCCCTACCCGCGACGATGCTTGCTCCTGCGACGGCGGCGGCGCTGATCCTGATGGCGCCGATGGCGGCTGGGCAGGCCCTGCTCGACCTGTTCCTGGCGGCGACCCGGTGGAAGCAGGCGATCCGCTACGAAGTCGTGGCGAGGAGCGTGGTCGAACCCTGGTCGCTTCTCGCCGGCTGCGGCCTCGCCTGGTGGCTCGGCTGGAGAGCGGAAGGGCTGGCGATCGGCTACGGGTTCGGCACTCTCGCCGCTCTCGTCTACGCCATCGGCGGCGCCCGGAGACGCCTGGGGGGCTTCGGGCTGGCCGGCTATCGTCCGGCCGCCGGCGCGTTCGCGCGGACCCTGCGCAGCTCCGCGAGCAACGCCTCGGCCGACTTCGTCAACGTCCTCTACATGCGGGCGGACCTCTTTCTGGTCGGGATCCTTCTCGGCGAGGCGGCGGCGGGGCTTTACGGAATGGCCCGGCAGATCATCGCTCCGCTCCGCCAGGTGCGGCAGAGCTTCGACGGTCTGCTGATCCCCATGGTCGCCAGGAGCCTCGCCACCCGCGGCTCCGGAGCGAGCTCGGAGGCGCTCGCCTCGGCGACCCGGCTGATCCTCCTCCTGCAGCTGCCCTATCTGCTCGCGATCGTCGTCGTCGGCCGGCCCCTGCTCGACTGGCTGGGGGCGGGCTTCGCCCCGGCTTATGCCGCGATGGCGATCCTGGCGGTCGCCGAGACACTGCAATCGGCGTTCAGCATCGGCGACCTGGTCTTCGTCTACCTCCGGCCCGGCCTCGGCCTTCGGCTGACCCTGATCAGCATCGCCATCGGGATCGCCGCGGCCTTGCTGCTCATCCCGCCTTTCGGCCTCGCCGGAGCCGCCCTCTCGGTCCTGGCCGCGCATGGCGTGAGGGCGGCCTGGCGAGGCCGGCTGCTTCGGTCGCGCTTCGAAGTCTCGACCGGCCCGGGCCACGCCCTCGCTCCGGTCGCGGCGGCCGCGCTCGCTTCGGCGATCGGCCTCGCAATCGGCTCTCCGCCCGCCCTCGCGCTCGCCGCCAGCCTCGCCGTCTATGCGGCGGCGATCCTGCTCTGGGCGAGGGCCGGGCGCCACTCGCTCGGCCTGACCGGATTCCACGGCGGCTGAGCCTCAGCTGTCCGAATGGACGAGGATGCTCGCCCCGAGCAGTCCGAAGATCAGCGGCGCCGCCCACGCGCCGATCCAGGGCAGGATCATTCCGGTCTGGGCGGCGACGGTGAGGATTCCGTCGCTGACGAGGAAGGCCATGCCCGCCCCGATCGGGAACAGCAGCTGCGGCCAGGACGGCCCGCTCCGGCTCGAAGCCAGGGCCAGAGGCGCGGCGAGAAGCAGCATGACGAGCGGCGCGAGCGGTTCCGCCGCCGCCCGGTGAAGGCGGGTCTCGTAGCGAGCGGTGCCTTCGGCGAGCGGGCCGGATCCGGCCAGCGACCGGAGTGCGTCGCGGGTCGCGATGTGCGGCGAGGCGGCGAAGAAGGCGCGGACCTCGCCCGGCCTCAGGGAGGTCGACCATCGCGCCGAATCGGCGGGGAGGCGGTCGACCCGGCCGTCCGACAGCCGGAAGCCCTTCGGTTGCGACAATTCCCAACCGTCCCGTCCCGCCGAGGCGGCTTCGGCCGTGATCCGCTCGCTCAGGGCGCCGCCGCCGTCGAAACGGTATAGGGTCAGGTTCTTCAGCCTGTCCCCTTCGGCCGAGGCGCCGCCGGCGCGGACGATGTCGCCGCCGATCCTAAACCAGCGGTCGCGGGCTCGAGGCCTGTCGTCCGTGGAGTTCCACCACGCGGCCAGGGCCACTTCCGATCGGGGCGTGATCCGCTCGCCGAGCAGCAGGCTCGCCCCGGACAGCAGCAGGCCGACGGGGGCTAGCATCAGGACGATCCGCCGAAGCGACAGTCCGGACGAACGGATCGCCACCATCTCGCTGAAGCGGGTGAGGCGCAGAAGCGCCAGCATGGCGCCGCCGAGCGCGGCGACGGCGAGCGTCTGCTGCACCAGCAGCGGGAGGCGTAGGAAGGCGTGGCGGGCGACCGCGTCCGGGCCGAGGCCGCGCCGGATGAAGTCGTCGCCCCGCTCGATGAAATCGACCAGTTGCAGAAGCAGGACGGCGGTCGCGGCGGCGACCGCGACCCAGAGCGCCAACGTGACTCGGACATAGTGCCCCAGGGTCCCGCCGGGCAGCCGCAAGCGCCGCGGCCGGGCCGGACGCGCCTCCCGTTCCGGGACGTGAAGGCCGCCGGCGATCCCGCTGAGCGGGCCGTGGCTGGGCAGGTGGCGGCTGGCCGCGAACAGCCACAGGACGAGGAGCGCGAACAGCCCGCACAGAAGCGAGAAGGCGGGCCCCGGCGCCGGGCTGCCGTCCAGGGTCACGTTCTTGACGAAATTGACGCCATGGTGGAACGCGACGAGCAATATCCCGCCCAGCGCGATCCCCAGGCCGCGCCGGCGCTTCTTGGCGGCGAAGGCGAGCGGAATGGCGAGGAGCGGGACGACGAGCGCGCTCATCGACCGGGCGAGACGGCTGTAGAGCTCCGCCTCGAGCGCGGGCGCCGGGACATCGGAATGTCCGCCGCTCAGGCCGCGGATCAGCTCGGCGACGGTCAGCTCCTTCTGGTCGCCGCCGCGCGGCCGGACGGGCCGCCCGCCCGGAAGCCGCTCGGTGAGCCGGTAATGGCGGAAGCTCAGGCTGAAGTCGCGCTGCCGATAGGCGCGGTCGCCGTCCTGATAGCTCACCCCGTCCTCGAGCGCGATCCGGAAGGTCTCCTCGCCGGGCACGACGCTGAGCTTCGCCCGTTTCGCGGTCAGGACCGTTTCCCGCCCGCCGCCGAGGTCCAGCCGGACGAACAATCGCTCGACCTGCCCCGGCTCCGCGCCGCGGCGCCGGAACAGCAGGGTCATCCCGTCGGCTGGGCTGTAGAAGGCGCCGGGCTGGAGATTGTCGAACCGGGCGGCGTGAAGGGCCTCGGCGCGAAGCATCCTCATATTGTAGCGTCCGTGCGGCTCGAGCACCCCGCCGGCCACGAGCGTCGCGGCGGCGACGGCGAGGCCGAAGCCGGTGAGCGGCAGCGCGATCCGGGCCAGCGACACCCCGCTCCCGAGCATCGCCTCCAGCTCGAGCGTCTCGTCGAGCCGCGAGACGAGAAAGACCAGGGCGATCATGAACGCCGCCGGCAGGGCCATCGCGAGGTAATAAGGGACGAGCTGCGCGAGCAAAGGCAGGAAATAGCCGAGGTGGGCGCCGCTCGCCGCCATCTCCTGGATGAGCCGGAGCGCTCGCTCCAGCATCATCGTCGTGACCGTGGCGAGGAGGGCGATGACGAAGGGGCCCGCGACTCCGCGGAGCAGATAAAGGTCGAGCCGGCCGGGCGGGACCAGCCGGCGACGGCGCCGCGCAGGCGGCAGCGCTGAAGCGGACGGCGGGCGCGTCTTCAGAACATCCCCCTCACCCTTCCCGGACCGCTCATCCTAAATCAAGGCGGCCGAAACGCGAAGCGGCGTGACTTCTCCGCCCATGGCAAGGGGGCTTGCGCTGTGGCAGCATCGCCCCATCCGTGGACAGGAGCTTGCGATGGGCAGAATTACTAAATTGGCTTCCGGATCCTTGGCAGGTGCGACGGCGCTCGCGCTGTCGGTCGCGACCCTGGCTCAGGGACAGCAGCCTCAGGCAGCGGTGCAGAAGGCGCAGCCCGGTCCCGGCGCCGGGCCGCCGCCGCCCGACCGGTCCACTCCCGTCGAGGCGAACGAGCTGCGCGAGACCTGGAACGACCGGGCGAGCCAGGGTCCGCCGGTCGGCGCCTACCCGGAGCATGACGGATGGAGCCTCGGCGCCGCGATGCCGCTGGCCCGCTCCGAGCATGCGGTCGCGGAATTCGGCGGCAGGATCTGGGTGCTCGGCGGCTATCCGCCCGGGCGGCTTCCGTCCAACCTCGTCCAGATCTACGATCCGGCGACGAGTCGCTGGTCGCTGGGCCCGAAGCTGCCCCAGCCGATCCACCACACGCATGTCGCGGCGGTCGGCGGCAGGATCTACGTGCTCGGCGGCGAGATCGAGGGCGCGAGCACCGGTAAGCCCGAGGTCTTCGTGGCGAACGTCTGGATGCACGATCCGGCGGTCGGCGGCTGGGTGGAGCGTTCGCCGATGCCGACCGCGCGCGGCGGCGGCGGCAAGGCGGTGATCGACGGCAGGATCTACGTGGCCGGCGGCCGGCCGCCGGGCGGCTCCGCCTTCGAGGTCTACGACCCCGCCACCGACAAATGGGAGAAGCTTCCCGACCTTCCGACCCAGCGCAATCACCTCGCCATGGTCGCGCTGGGCGGCAAGATCATCGTTGCCGGAGGACGCACCGGCCCGGGCGCCATGGCGGAGCGGGTCGACGTGGTCGAAATCTACGATCCCAAGACCCGCCGCTGGAGCCGGGGCGCTCCGCTTCCGGCTCCTCGGGGCGGAATCACCGGCGCCGTCCATGCCGGCTGCATGTTCGTCTTCGGCGGCGAGGGGGAGAGGACCCATGTGCTGGGCCTGACTCCCAACAGCTATGCCTACGATCCCCGCGCCGACCGCTGGACCAGGCTTCCGGACCTCCCCATCGCCGTCCACGGCCTCAAGGGCAGCGCCGTGATCGGCGGCCGGATATTCCTTCCGGGCGGCGGGATCACCCTAGGCGGAAATTCCGGCACCAACGCCATGCAGGTGTACCGGCCGACGATCCGCTGCGACTGAGGCTTGTCCGCCGGGGGCGAGGCGATTCGGCTCAGCCGTCCGGCTTCATCGGCTCGCCGAGGGCGGCCAGATCCGCGAGCGCCAAAGCGGTGACCTTGCGCAGCTGCTTGCCGGCCTCGGTGATGCGCTTGACCTCCTTGTCGGCCTCGCCGCGCACGGCCTCGAGCCGGTCGCGCATGTCGGGGCGGGCCGCAATCACGGCGGCCGCGACCTCCTCGGACCTGAGCTCGCGGACCGAGCGCTTGGCGGCGCCGAGCGCCGCTTCGATCGACCGGCCGCCCAGCTCGGCCAGCGCCGTCGCCCGCTCCCGGGCCGCGGCGATCGCGGGCTCCCGCGACTGCGCCCCCGCGCCGGCGGGCGCCGCGGAACCCGGCGTCGGCGGCGACGGCGTCGCGGCGGCGGCCGGCGCTTCCGCCTTGGGCGCCACGTCGCGGACCGATGGAACGATGACGGTCGCTCCGGCCTTGAGCCCGCCCTCGGTCGCGAGCTGGGGATTGGCCTTGAGCAAGGCCGCTTCGGCGCGCTCCTGAAGCGCCGCCGAGCCCTTGGTCTCGAACAGGGCCTTGGCCAGCCCGGAGACGGTGCGCTGGCGGCCGACTTTGGTGATTCGGATCGGCATGTCGGGCTCCTTAGGGCGCGAGGAGGTTGAGCGGGACGAACGGGGTCGGCAGGTTCAGGTTGTTGAGCCGGATGTTGCCGAAAACGAGGTTGCCGACGATCGTCGCCATCGGAGTCTGTCCGAAG
>DASQJV010000084.1:0-2621 GCA_035630855.1 Allosphingosinicella sp.
GATAGGAGCCGTCGGACGCTCCGTTGGCGCCGCCATAGCCGCTGTCGACGTACCAGATCTGGCCGCTGATCAGGATGTTGACCTTGCCGGTCGAGACGCTGGTCAGGCCCTGGGCGTCGGTGATGAAATATTCGAACGAGGCGACGCCCTGGTAGCCGGTCTCCGGGACGATCTGGAAATTGCCGCCGCCGAGGTCGGTCACGGTGACGTGGTTGAGGTTGGTGATGCTGGAGATGGTCAGGCTGGCTTCGGGGCCGTCGGGGTCGATGTCGTTGCCGAGCAGGGCCGAGGCGGAGACGATATAGGGCGTGTTGCCGACGATGGTCAGCGGCGCGGCCGGGGTGAAATCGTCGAGCGCGATCGGAGTGATCTTGACCGAGGTCAGGTCGGTGATCGTCAGCCCGCTCTGGGTGTCGTAGATCTTGAAGCCGAGGATGTCCGTCGCGTTCGTGTTCTGGACCAGGATGGTGACGAGCAGGGTCTCGCCGGGATCGACGACGCCGTCCCCATCGGTATCAGTGAACAGCGACGACGAGCGCGTGACGGTGACAGCCATCTTATAGTCCCCCGAGGGCAATGATCCCGGCCCCGGACGCGTACGTGCGGGACTCCCATGCGACCTGATGGCACAGAAAAAGTGCAGCGCCTAGCGGAATTAACCCGGATCAGGCCAAAAAAATGGCCTAAATACAACACTTCTGGTGAAAGAGTCCCGCTACTCGCGGAAGGCCGTTTCGCTGAGCCTCGTGATCGGGGTGAGGATGTAGGCGAGGATGGAACGCTTGTCGCCGAGCAGGCTGACGTCGGCGACCATTCCGGTGCCGATCGGCAGGCGGCGGCCGTTGCGGTTGAGCGCGTTCCTGGTCGTCCGGACCTGCACGGTGTAGAAGCTCTCGCCGGTCTTCTCGTTGACCGTCGCGTCGGGGGAGATGGCGGTGACGACGCCGTCGAGCGAGCCGTAGATCGACG
Organism: Allosphingosinicella sp.; assembly: GCA_035630855.1. GTDB lineage: Bacteria > Pseudomonadota > Alphaproteobacteria > Sphingomonadales > Sphingomonadaceae > Allosphingosinicella. The sequence goes on from DASQJV010000084.1 coordinate 970, forward strand.
GGTCGTAGGCGGTGATGCTGACCTTAGCTTTCTGGCCCATCCGGACCCAGGCGATGTCCTGGGGCCGGACCATGGTCTCGACCAGCAGGGTCTCCTCGGACGGGACGATCTCGACCAGCGGCGCTCCCGGCCCGACCGCCGATCCGACCGTGGTGATGAGGACCCGGTTGACCCGGCCGGGGAGCGGCGCCCGGACCACCGTCCGCTCGGACCGCTCGGCCAGCGCCGGAAGGGTCGCCCGGCGGGCCGAATATTCGGCCTGGGCGGTGGCGAGCTCGTTGGCGGCGACCGAACGCCAGTCCTGGCGCTGCTGGTTCAGCGACTGCTGGGCCTCGACCACTGCGGAACGGGCGCGGGAGATGGCGGCGGCGGCGGCGGCGGCCTCGCTGACCGCGACCTGGTAGGCGCTCTCCGCCTGCATCAGCGACAGGCGCGGCTCGAGCCCGCGCTCGACCATCGGCCGGATCAGGTTCAGCTCCTGGCGGCGGGCGTCGCGGGCGCTGACCCTTGCGTCGTAGGCGGCCTCGGCCTCCTGGACGGCCCGGCCGGCCTGGGCGACCCGGGCCTGGCCGGCATTCACCAGGCTGCCCAGCTCCTGCATCCGCGACGCGTGCAGAGAGCGCTCGATCATCAGCTGGCTCGCCGCCGCCTGGTCGGCCGGAGCGGGGTAAGCGGGCTCGCGCCCGGCGACCTCGGCGGAGAGGCGCGCGATCTTCATGCCCAGGGCGTTGGCCGAAGCCTCGCCGCTTCCGAGCTCGGCGCCGGTGGCGGTGCGGTCGAGCCGGACCAGCTCCTGGCCCGCCTTCACCTGCTGCCCGGTCTTGACGTTGATCGCCTCGACCACTCCCCCCTCGAGATTGGAGACGACCTGGAGCTGCGAGCTGGCGATCACCCGGCCCTGGCCTCGGACGGTGCGGTCGAGCTCGGTCAGGGCGGCCCAGATGATGAAGGTGACGAAGAAGCCGATCACCACCCAGAGCAGGACGTTCGACGCGGTGCGGGGTTTGATCCGGTCGGTCAGGTCCTCGATATGCCTGTGCTCGTCCATGGTTCAGGCCGCCTTGGTCGGCGGCGTCTGCTGCCGCGTGATCTGCTTGAGGACCTCGTCGCGAGGCCCGTCCATGGCGACCTTGCCCTTGTCGATCAGCATGATCCGGCTGACCAGGGCGAGCAAGGGCGGCCGATGGGTGATGAGGACGAGGGTGCGATCCTTCAACTCGTCGCGAAGGCGCTGGATGAGCGCAGTCTCGGTCTGAGCGTCCATGGCGCTGGTCGGCTCGTCGAAGACCAGCACCGGCGGCCGGCCGGCGAGCGCCCGGGCGAGCGCGATCGACTGGCGCTGGCCGCCCGAAAGCCCTTCGCCGCGGTCGGCGAGCCTGAGATCGTAGCCGTTGGCGATCGAACCCATGAACTGATGGGTTCCGGAAAGCTCGGACGCCCGGAGCAGCTCCTCGTCGTCGACATGGCTCCGGGCGAGGCCGATATTCTCGCGCACCGAGCCGGTCAGGAGGACGCTCTCCTGGAGAGCGGCGCCGATATAGCGGCGCATCTCGAGCGGATCGAGCTGGCGGATGTCGGTGCCGTCGATCAGAACCAGCCCCTCCTCGGGCGGGTAGAGGCCGAGGATCAGGCGCGCGATGGTCGACTTGCCC
>DASQJV010000085.1:0-9584 GCA_035630855.1 Allosphingosinicella sp.
TGAGCCGATCATCGACCAGCAGGGGCGGGTCAGCCCGAAATTCACAGCGACGACCCCGCTTACATTCTTGCCCAGCACCTTCACGCCCCTTCAGGTTCAGATGATCCGGAACGTGCTGCTCAACTACCAGCTTGCCACGCCGGCCTGCCATTACTGGATGTTCCGGCCATTCCGAATGCAGACGCTCGAGACGCTGAAGTACATGCTCTCGGACGAAAATCCGGCGATTATCGCTTATGAGAATGACCCGTTCAGCCCGTTCGCGATCGCTCGGCTACGCGTCGGCGCCTTCGAAAAGGCGACGGTCATGCAATATGTGGACACTCTGATCGACTGGGGCGACAGCCTGTTCGCGCTCGGAACCTGGGAGACGATCACCGCCGCGACGATGCTCTACGTCTATGCCGGCAACCTGCTCGGTCCGCGGCCGCAGCAGGTTGGAATCTGCCAGGACGGGGCTGAGGCGAACTTCGCCGAAATCCAGACCCATTATGGCGCAAGCCCGATTCCGGTGTTCCTGATCGATCTCGAGTCGACCCTGCCGCCGGTCGGCTTGAGCATCGGCGAGCCGGTGCCGGTTGAATCGCACGCCTTTAACGATCTCGGCGCCTATTTTTGCGTCCCCGAGAATGACGTGCTGATGAGCTATTGGGACCGGGTCGAGGCGCAGCTCTACAAGATCCGCCATTCGCTCGATATCAACGGCAACTTCCGTCTGCTGGCGTTGTTCGAGCCGCCGCTCGACCCGCTTGCGCTGATCAAGGCGGCGGCGGGCTCGAACAACTTCCTGCCTTCCGGCGGCGGCTCGCAGAACCAGGCGCCGCCCTATCGGTTCGAAGTGGTGTTGGGACGCGCCCGCTCGCTCGCGGCGACAGCAGGCCAGTTCGGCGCGCAGCTCCAGTCGGCGCTCGAGCGCAAGGATGGCGAGGCGATGGAGTCGCTGCGCAACAATTTCGAAGGGCAGATCCTCGCGCTCTCGACGCAGGTCCTCGAGGACCAGATCAGCCGAGCCCAGAATTCGATTGCCGGACTGACCGCGGCCCAGGCCGGCGCCAAGGCGCAGCTCGACCATTATACCGACCTGCTGGCGAAGAACCTGATCCCGTCCGAGCAGACAAACCTCGATGCAATGACGGCCGCACTTGTCTTCAACATCGCCGCCAACATTCTGCAGACCGCCTCGGCGATCGCCTACACGATCCCGCAGGTCGGCTCGCCGTTCGCGATGACCTATGGCGGAATCCAGGTCGGCTCCTCGCTCTCCGCCGGCGCCGCGACCGCGACGGTCGGCGCCGAGATATCCAATTTTATCGGCCAGCGCGCGTTGACCATGGCCGGCTACGAACGGCGCACCCAGGAATGGACCCTCGCACAGTCCAACGCCCAGCACGAATATGATTCGCTGACTGCGCAGATCGCCGCCGCTCAGGACGATCTCGCCGCCGCCAACCAGCAGCTCGTGGTGCACAACAGGCAGATCGCGCAGAACCAACAGATGGCGAATTTCCTCGCCACCAAATTCTCCAGCCAGGCGCTGTATCAATGGATGGCTGGCCGCCTGTCGGGCCTCTATTACCAGACCTATCGGCTGGCGATGCAGACGGCGACGGATGCCCAGGCTGCCTATCGCTACGAGACCGAGTCGACCCAGACTTTCATCGATTTCGACTATTGGGATCCCGCCCATTCCGGGTTGCTCGCCAGCGAGGGCCTGACGCTGGCGCTCGACCTTATGGAGGCATCCTATTCCGAGCTCGGCACGCGCCGGCTCGAGATCGAACGGATGGTCTCGCTGGCCAGCCTCAATCCGCTGGCACTCGATGCGCTGCGCCAGACCGGGACGTGCAGCTTCTCGCTCCCCGAACTGATGTTCGACTATGACTATCCGGGTCAATATTGCCGCCGGATCAAGTCGGTCTCGATCTCGATTCCGGCTATCGTCGGACCCTATCAGAACATTCGGGCGACGCTGACCCAGACCAACAGCTGGGTCGCGGTGACGTCAAGCTTCGACAATGTGAAGTGGCTGGTCAGCCACGGGGGGAACCAGCCGGCGACCGTGTGGGCGGACCAGAACGCTGCAAACCAGCAGATCGCAGTGTCTCGGTCGATCGACGACAGCGGCATGTTCGTGCTCAACTTCGACGATCCCCGTTATCTGCCCTTCGAAGGCACCGGCGCGGTTTCCGACTGGACGCTAACGCTGCCCAAGGAGACCAATCGGATCGACTTCGATCAATTGTCCGACGTGATTCTGACCCTGCGCTATACCGCGCTCGCAGACGGCACGCTCGAGACCAACGTCAAGGGCCTGCTCGCCCAGAACCCGCTTTCGGTCGGTTATTATGTCGATGTATCGCAATCCTTTGCGACGCCATGGCAGGCATTCATGCAGGACCATTCGCAGCCGGACATGCAACAGCTGAGCTTCGACTATGCGCCGGCCTGGATGGGCTCGCTCAAGAAGATGACATTAGCCGCAGCGGCGTTCCGCTTCACCGCCGCCCCCGGGGTCACCTGGCCGGCGGGGACGTTCACGATCGGCACGCTCAAGGTCGGCAGCCGGCCGCCGGTCGATATCAGTGTCGACGATACCGGCCTTGGCTCGGTGACCGCGCCGGCTTGGACACTCGCGCAGATGAGCGGGACCTGGAGCATCGTGCTCGATCTCAAAGCGATACGCACCAATGCGCCCGCTTTGCTGAAGGACGGCCAGTGGATCGATCCTTCAAAACTGCTCGACATCGAGATGATACTCGGCTGCTCGGTCACCCTCTACTGAGCCAGAGCGGCCCTGCTATGGTCCTGGAACCGTCACGCTGAGGCATTGGCGTGCAACAGCCGTCGACGGGTGGTGACAACTGGACACCTGAAGATCAGGAGCGGCGTGATCTCCAGAGCCATTGCCTCCCAGGCCATCCGCCCATTTGTGTACCGATTTGTGTCCCGATTCCCGCTTGACCCAGAATTGAGTTTTGCTAAGCTGCTGAAACCCGCAGATTTCTGCGGTTTTCGGTTGGCCGGGAAAATCGGCTACAGGTTTTTAGTACCGGCATTCGCAGGTCCGAATCCTGCCGCCCAGCCGCTCTCCTGCGGACGGACTCATTCTGGATGGTGGTGGAGGGTCGCTGTGCGCCAGCGACCCCGGTCGTTCGATCTACATCTTTCGCTCGATCTCTACCCATTTCGATCTAGGACCTTGATCCACCGCGTGGCTCCATATCGGCCCCGCCGGCACATTCTACGGTGAGGCGGGTATCGAGCTGGAAGGAAAAGGCCTTGGCGCCAAGCGCGGTCCTCGTGATGACCCTGAGCAGCGGCGACGCCTGGCCGATCCGTTCGCTCCTCGAGGAGCTTCGGGACGATTCGTCGATCAGCCTGGTCGAGCGGGACGGAGTGAGCCTCGCCCAGGGCATGGAGCTGGTCGACGCCTCGCCGGCGCTCGCGGTCGTCCTTCTGATCGGCACCGAGAGCGAGCTTCGAAGAGCGGTCGACCTGCTCCGCAAGAAGCGGCCGAACATCCACATATTGGCGGTGGCGATGGAGTCCGGGACCGCGACCCTGTCGATCCGCGACACCCTCGCCGACGAGATCGCCGCGGTGGTCCGGTCGCTGACCGAGCGCGATTCGAAGCGCGGCGGAGCCGGGGGCGGCGAGCCGGCCGAGACCGGCCAAGTGCTCAGATTCTCGGCCCGCGCCGGTCCGGCCAGGCCGCCGGCCAACCTGCCGACCATGATCGCCGAGGGCCATGCCGATTCCGGGCTACTGGCGACGCTCGCCACCGCGGTCGCCTGGGCTGAGGCCGCGACCCGCGGATTCGTCGAGATCTGGGCGGCGAAGGGCGAGGAAGCGCTCGGCTTCACCCTTTCGCGCGACTCGCTGGAAGAATGGCTGCTTCGGCTGGTCGGGCTGATCGACGCGCCGATCGAGGTCAGCGACCGGCGCTTCCGCGAGTTCATGCGGATGCTCGACCATCCCTCGGTCGCCCACACCCCGATCGTCCAGCTGGCCAATCTGCTCGAGCGCGACCCGCTGTCGCTCAAGCTTTTCCTCATCGTCCTCGCGCCGGAGCTGGACATACGATTCCACCGGCTGTTCGGAAGCCTCCACGACGATATGAGCCGCCGCCAACCCTCGGCCGCGCTCGCCTGCGCGATCATCGCGGCGGCGACGGCGAAGGCGACTCCGGCCGACATCCGCGCCCAGATCGCCTGCCTCTGCCGGCTCCGCCGGCTCCGCCTGATCGAGGGCGTCGGAGCGACGATCGGCAGCGCCGAGGAGCCGTTGCGGATCAATTTCCATGTGCTCGACTGGCTGCTGTCCGGCGACCCGGACCGGCTGCTCGCCGCGCCCGACGTGGCGGCGCTCACCGCCATCGTCCCGGTCGAGGCGGCGGCCCTGATCTCCGCCGACCGGCAAAGCCGGCTTCACCTGGCGATGGCGCGCGCCTTGGCCGGGCATGGCGACCGCTCCGATCTCGCGGCCATCGTCCTCAGCGGATCGGAGCCGGGCTGGCTCGAGGCGGAGTCGGCGATCCTCGCCGAGCGGCAGATCCGGATCAGGACTCCGGGCATCGCCCCGTCGGCGGACCGGCTCGACGACGCGCTTCGGTCGATCGTCCTCGCGGCCAGGCTGACCGACCGGCATGTCGTGTTCGAGCGCGGAAGCGGGGCGGATTCGGATGCTTTGTGGCTGGCCTTCGATCCCCTCCTGCCCGAGCTCGCCGACCCCGCTTTCATCATCGCCCAGGATGCCGCGGAGCTGATCGCCACGGTCTCGGACCGGAGGATCGCCGTCGTCGCGCTTCCGCCGCCCGAATTCGCCGACCGCGCCGCCGCGGTCGCGGCCGCGATCGGAGCGGCCGGCGAGGCCGGCGAGCGCCTGAGCGAGACTATCGCCGATCGGTTCCGGCTGCCGCTCGACCGGTTCGGCGACGCCGTCGCTCTGGGCCGCTCGGCCGCCGCCGCCGCCGGCCGGGCCGAGCCCGACCCGTCGGACTGGGTGGCCGGGTTCCGGGCGGCCGCGGGCGCCGGCATTCCGAGCCTGGCCAATTTGGTGCAACCCCGGCCCTGCCCGACGGCCAAGCGCTATTCGTGCCTCGACCGGGTGGTGCTTCCGCCGGCGCAGCGGGAGCTTCTGGAAAGCCTGATCGAGCATGTCCGGCTGGGCCGGACGGTGCTCGAGGAATGGGGATTCGGCGAGCTTCCCGGGGCGCGCGGAGTGGCCGCCTTGTTCTCGGGGCCGAGCGGGACCGGCAAGACCCTGGCCGCCCATTCGCTGGCGTCCGAGCTGGCCAGCGATCTCTATGTCGTCGATCTCGCCAGGATCCTCTCCAAATATATCGGCGAATCGGAGGAGCGGCTCGACCGGCTGTTCGACGCCGCCGCCCGCGCCGGCGCGGTGCTCCTGTTCGACGAGGCGGACGCGCTGTTCGGCCGGCGAAGCGAGGTCAAGCAGGCGCTCGACCGCTACGCCAATATCGAGGTCACCTATCTGCTCCAGAAGATGGAGACATTCTCCGGGCTCGCCATCCTGACCACCAACCATCCCGAGAATATCGACCCGGCATTCACCCGCAGGCTTCGCTTCAAGATCGATTTCGCGAAGCCCGACGCCGCCGCCCGGCTTCGCATCTGGGAGCTGTCGATCCCGCGCGGCGCCCATCGCGACGAGCGGCTCGATTTCGATTTCTATGCGCGAAGGTTCGAATTCACCGGCGGAAGCATCCGCCAGATCGCGCTCCACGCCGCGGTCGGGGCGGCGCGCGCCGGAAGCCGGATCGGCCGGTCCGAGCTCGAGGAGGCGATCCGCACCGAGCTTCTTCGGCTGGGCAATTATGCGGACCTCGCCCAGCTCGAGCCGAGGGCCGCCTGATGCCGATCCAGGCCGTCACCCTCGCCATTCGCGACCTGCTCGTCGCCGCCCTTCACGACCAGCCCAACATCCCAGGCGATTCGTTCGACGTCTATGTCGGCCCGCCTGACACGGCCGGCAACGACGCCGAGCTGATCCTTTTCCCGTTCCGCATCACGCCCAATGCGGACCTGCGCAATTCCGAGCGGACCCACCGGCCGGCCAGCCAGCAGGACCCGCCGGAACGGTTCGAACTCGCGGTGCCGCTCGACCTCCATTATCTGGTGACCGGCGGCAATCCGGCCAACACCAATTTCAAGGAAGGGCTGAGCCGGCTCGGCCACGCCATCCGAGCGATCGAGACTGGTTCGCCGGTCAGCGTTCCGGCGCTCCACCAGGAAGCGGTGTGGCTGTCGCTCGAACCCGTCACCACCGAGGAGCTGTCGCGGATCTGGGGCCTGTTCCCGAATTTCAACTGCCGCACCTCGTTCCTCTTTCGGGCGTCGCCGGTCTGGATCGACCCGCGGGCGCCGGCCTCCCCGGCGCCTCCGGTCATCTTCGACCAGGCGCGGCCGCCGCCGGTCCCAGCGGAGGCCTGACATGGAATCGCTCCGCCCCGACCGCTCCTACGACCTCATCCTCCGGCATCTCATGCTGGCGCTCGAGTTCGTCGATCCGCTCGGCGGAAAGGCGGTCGGAAGCAACCTTCGAGTCACGGTCGACGGTCTCGGCCCGCCCAGGCTGGTGGCCGGCCGGAGGTTCGTCTGGCTCCTCGACGGCAAGCCCGAAGCCCGGACCTATTCGGTCAAAGCCACCGCGACCGACGGAAGGTTTCGCGATTTCGCCGGTACGGTGAAGGTGCCGGCCAATGACGGCAATTCGAAGCCGCACCTGTTCGGCCACCGGCTCCTCCTCCAGCCAACCGGCCTCAATGCGCCGCCGGCCGGACTTACCGCCGTCCAGGGCATGCTGATCGACGACCACGACCCACCCGGCGGGATCGCCGACGCCGAGATCAGGATCGAGCTTCGCGACCTCAGCACCAACACCTTCACCGCGAGCTATGCCGCCCACAGCGACGCGCGCGGGGGATTCGTCGCGGCCGCGCCCGATTTCGACAAGGTCGTGCCGACCGCCGCGCCTCCGCCCGTCCCGGGCGGTCCGCCGGCTCCCGAGCGGTCCGTCGTCGGCTGGCTGAAGATCGACAAGGGCGGAGACGTCCGGTTCACCGGTCGGCTCGCGCTTCGCGCCGGCCGGCTCATCACCCTGGCCGAGCCGATTCGACTGTCCAAGCTTTCAACAGACCCGCCGCCGCCATGAAAAGCCCGCGCCGGGGGCCATCCACTTTGGGGAGAAAGGCCATGACCCAGACTGACAGCACCGGCACGTCCGAGGGCGAATGCCCGCCTTCGCCGCCGCCACCGCCGCCACCTCCGCCGCCCTCCGTTCCGGATCCGACCGCGATCCTCCGGGAGATCAAGCGCGCCGCCCTGAGGGCGGACCTGCTCAAGCAGGTCGCGGCGGCGACCGAGGATCTCTATTCGACCGATCCCGCCAGGCAGAAGGCGCGGGCCGCGGCCCAGGCCTCCTACGAGAAGGCCTATGGCACGGCCGACAAGGGGCTTCACCGAGATCATCAGCAAGCGGGCAAGAGTCTCGGGGTGATGGCGGCCAAAATGGAATCCGACCTCCAGACGTGGATCGATGCCTATCTGGCGCAGGGCAAGCCGATCCACGCCCTTCTCAAGGCCCGGGCCGACGCGGCGGCGGCGGCGAAGCCCGCCGGCGGACAGCGCGAGAGCGCGCGCGACGCGGCCGCCGCGCGGACACGCAAATGGGCCGCGGCAAGCGCCGCCTGGGGGAATGCGGCGAGCGGCATCGATCTCAAATATGCCGGCGAGATCCCGAAGCTGTACGACGACGTCGACGACCTGGCCTACTCGACCTACCGCTTCTGGTTCGAGATCGTTCCCAAGCATTTGCAATATAGCGGGGTCAGCGTCGGCGAGAACGACCTGAAAGGCATCGGCCTGATCCGCGCCGCGGTGAGCGGTCTTGGCGGCCTCGAGTCGCAATTCAAGGCCGGGAGCGAGCGGAACGACGGCGGCATATATCTGATCGATCCGGGCCATCTGCTCGAGCACCGGAAAGAGATCCGCCAGAAATGGGAAGATGCCGCGACCGCGCAGGTCGATTGCGAGCTCGCCTATCAGATGGACCCGGACGATTTCGCGGCGCTTCGCAAGAAGAGCGAGCAGCTCGACAAGCAATTTGACGAGGATGCGCGGGCGGCAATTCCGCCGGCCCAGCCTTCCTGATCCGCCCAATTCCTCTCAGCCACGGAGGCTCCAATGCCAGAATATCTCGCACCCGGCGTGTTCATCGAGGAGATCGAACGAGGCCCGCGTCCGATCGAGGGCGTCGCGACCAGCACCGCCGCGTTCCTCGGCGAGACCGAACGCGGACCGACCAGGCCGCGGCTGATCACCAGCTACAATGACTATCTGCGCCATTTCGGGGGCGCCTTCGGCCCCGACAAATATATGCCTTATGCCCTCAGCGGCTTTTTCGAGAATGGCGGCAGGCGCGCCTATATCTGCCGGATCGTCGGCGACCATGCGGCGCCCGCCGAGCTCGACATCGGCGGCGGAGCCTTCATCGACGCGGTCGGTCCGGGCGAGTGGGGCAACCGCATCTACCTCAAGCTGTCGGCCGACAGCGCCACCCGCGGCACCGCCAAGGAAGCGGACTCGAAGGCGTTCCGGCTCCAGGTCGCCTATTGGGACAGCCTTGTCCCCGGAAGCGATCCGCCCGATCCGTTCGATCCGCTCAAGGCGCGCGACCTGCCCCGGCCGGCGATCGTCGAGGATTTCGACAATCTCAACTGGGCCCAGCCCGAATCCCCCGATTTCTGGGTCAAGCGCCTCGAGACCGCCTCGTCGCTGATCCGGCTTCGAGCGCCGATCCCGGTGCTGGCCGCCCGCCCCGCCTTTTTCGAGCTCACCCCGCTCGACGGAGGATTGCCTGGCGACGCCCTCGCGCTCGACGATTTCAGGGGCGAGAGTCTCGACAGCAATTTGCGGACCGGCCTCTCCGCGCTCGATCTCGACGAGTATCGCGAGGTCGCGCTCGTCGCCGCCCCGGGCGTGGCGATCCCCGAGGTCAATCAATTGATGTTCGAGCATTGCGAGCGGCGGAAGTTCCGCTTCGCGGTGATCGACTCGGAAAGCGAGGTCAACGACGTCGGCCAGCTCGATCCGCGAACGAATTGGGAAACCTCCTACGCCGCCTTCTATTTCCCTTGGGTCTATGCCGCCGACCTGGTCAGCGGCGCCCGCAAGCAGGTCCCGCCGAGCGGGCACGTGCTCGGCCTCTATGCGCGCACCGACAATGAGCGCGGAGTCTGGAAGGCCCCGGCGAACGAGGTGCTGAGGGGCGTGTTCGACCTCAAATATTATATCGACACCGGCAAGCAGGAGGTCCTGAACCCGCGCGGAGTCAATGTCATCCGCCGCTTCCCCGGCAACGGCATCAGGGTGTGGGGCGCGAGGACCCTCTCGAACAACGGCCTGTGGCGCTACGTGTCGGTGCGCCGGCTGTTCATCTTCCTCGAACGCTCGATCTACGAGGGCACTCAGTGGGTGGTGTTCGAGCCCAACGACGAGCGGCTCTGGGGCCGGGTCGAGGACACGATCCGGCTGTTCCTGCGCACCCAGTGGCGGGCGGGAGCG